>JAVZLI010000010.1:0-12749 GCA_038883835.1 Thermoplasmataceae archaeon | reverse complement strand
TGTTCTGGCAGTGCCATGACGCTTGAAAATTTTGGCAATTGGGAGGGATGTGCCGCAAAATTCCAACGAAACTCACCAATAAAGTGAGGTTGCGGGACGCTTCCTCTCCTGCCTCAGTCTATTGTAAACTCGTCGCCAGGTTTCAGGATCCGTACCTTCGTCTTGCCTTTCACTATATTTTTGAATTCCTCAGGGTTCTGCCTTATGCTGGGGAAGGTATCGTAATGCATCGGGATTGTGTATCTGGCCTGTATGAGATCGGCAGCCACTGCAGCCTCCTTTGGCCCCATGGTATAGTAACCTCCTATTGGCAGCAGTGCCACATCAGGATGGTAGAGTTCCCCGATAAATTTCATATCACCAAAGAGTGCTGTATCCCCAGCGTGATAGATTGTTTTTCCATCGCCCGAAACCACCACCCCGGATTCATTTCCACTGTGAACCGCTGCTGTAAGGCCTATCTTAAGATTTCCGAACTGTGTTTGGCTGCCTTTATTCAAACCTATGAAGTGATCTTCAGTTAAGCCAACCTCTTCTGCCTTGAGCGAGAGTTCAAACATGCCTACTATCTTTGCGCCTGTCCTCTTTGAAATCTCATATGAGTCGCCCACATGATCGAAGTGGTTGTGGGTCACAAGGATATAGTCAGCCGCCTTAATGTCTTCCTGCTTTATTGGTGCCTTTGAGTTTTGGGTCAAAAATGGGTCAATTAAAACCTTTTCTTTGCTAAATTCAACGAACCATGCCGCATGACCAAGCCATCTGAGTTTAACCATGTTTATCGCTTGATTAATGCCTGATTAGATATTTACCTTTTCATCAGACAGAATGTTTCAAACCGCTTACAACTGAATGTCTTCTTCAGGCAAAGAACAATTTAATAATAATAGCCAATACCTTCCTCATGCCCTCCCGCGTTAGAGATATAATGACAGAAAACCCGATAACCTATAGGGTTCCAAGCACCGTGAGTGAGATCGTTAAGGTTCTCATAAAGAACAACATCACTGGGCTTCCTCTAGTTGATTCGGCAAAGAAATACGTGGGAATAATCAGCCGCAGGGATATTTTTGAAAATCCCCAGGAATCGCAAACAGCTATGGTCATGCGCCAGGCGAAGCCAGTTTCTCCGGACGATAGCATCCAGGCAGCAGCCCAGGAATTTGTCCGCCAGGGCAGAAGGCATGTGGCTGTGGTTGGAGAAGACGGCAGGATTGTTGGCATCCTGACACCGCAGAACTTCCTCCCGGTAGTTGCTGAGATGTACGGAAATAAGAAGGTTAAGGATCTGGATAGCCTTGAAGCAATACCTGTCTGGGAAGAGACGCCGATTGCTGTAGTCTCGCTTACGATGAGAATGTCAAAGACGTATGCCTGTCCTGCCGTAGATGGGAGCGGTAAATTTACGGGATTGGTAACCGATAGGGATCTATTCGACAAGATTGACTTGCGATCTATGATCCAGGTTTCAGAATCCGGTATAGCAGATGATGAGGACCCGTGGAACTGGGAAGGGATCAGGAATGTTGTTACATACATGATCGTTAGGAACAACATTCAATTGCCTGAAATGCCAGTAAAGGAAATAATGATAAGAAAGCCTGTGTCCACAAACACGAACGAAAGCCTTTCAGTCGCAGCCAAGAAAATGCTTGATGGCAATTTCAACCAGCTTCCTGTGTTCAAGGCTACATCAGATCTGGCAGGTATGATATTCGATCTTCAGCTGCTAAGGGTATTTCTATGAGCCTGCTTGAAGATGTCGTGGAGCTTTCAAAACGAAGGGGGTTTTTTTGGCCCGCATTTTCCATATATGGCGGTGAGGCTGGTTTCTACGATTATGCCCCACTTGGAGTTTTGCTCAGAGATAACATAGTCAGGATATGGAAGGAAAGCTATGCAAGGGAAGGCGCCATATTCATTGATTCGCCTGTAATTGTGCCGGAACCGGTTTTCAAAGCTTCTGGCCATCTTCAGAAGTTTTCGGATCTTGCAGCAGAATGCCCATCATGCAGGCTGCGGCAGAAGCTTGAAAACTTCCTTGAAGCAAATGGCTTCCACGAAACACCGAAGTCAACGGAGGAGGCGCAGTCGTTTCTAGCTGAGCACGTTGTAAAATGCCCGAACTGTGGAACTCGTATAACCAGCGCATATGATTTCAACCTAATGTACAGAGTTGATGGTTTCTCTTCCAGGCAACTTTATCTGAGGCCGGAGACTGCCCAGGGAATATTTGTCAACTTCCGGCTACTTAACAATGTTTTCAGGGGAAAACTTCCCATGGCAGTAGCACAATATGGGAAGGGGTTCAGGAATGAGATATCCCCCAGGCAGGCGTTAATAAGGCTAAGGGAGTTTTATCAGGGTGAGGTAGAGGTATTCGTCGATCCCGACAAAAAATTCTGGAAGGAATTCAATTCGAATCGGCAAATAAGGATGCTGCCGAGAACCGGGAAGGAAATTGAAACAACAGTGCTGGCTGCTCTGGATTCAGGTGTCATTACAAGCAATGCTATGGCCTACTTTATAGACAAGACCTATGGGATTCTAACCTCTGTTGGGGTAGATCCGGCCAGGCTCAGATTCAGGCAGCAAAGGGCGGACGAACTGGCGCACTATTCCTTCGACTCGTGGGATGCGGAGGCGCTTCTCGACGATTCATGGGTTGAGATAGTTGGGATAGCGGACAGGAACGATCTCAGAAATCACCAGGATTCAAGCGGGCAGAAGTTCTCAATTAAGGTTGGGGACAGGGAGATTATTCCCTCAGTCATTGAACCATCCTACGGCATGGACAGGATCACACTCACTGTACTGATCCATTCTCTCGGAGTAAACAGCAAGGGGTTCAAGATACTTCGCCTGAGGGACGATGTAGCGCCATACCATATGGCGATACTCCCGCTCGTAAACAGAGACGGCATAGACGAATACGCAAAGAAGCTTTTCAGTGACATGATATCGAGAGACCCCTATATCTATTACGATGATTCAGGCTCTATAGGAAAAAGGTATGCCAGGCAGGACGAGATAGGCACGCCCTACTGCATAACTGTAGATTATGACACCTTAAAGGACTATACTGTGACGGTAAGGTTCAGAGACACCGGAAAGCAAGCAAGGGAGGATTCAAGAAAAATCGCCGACAGAGGCCTGGAGGTAATCAGAAGGATAAGGGAAGAGCTCATATCTTCGTGATTCTTATTACTCCTGTTGGGCAGGATACCTCAGCCTCATGGTTCTGCAGGTATTCTGATTCATCTATTACATCCTTGACGACCGTGGCTTTGCCACTGTCATCCATTACAAAGTTTCTGCATAGAGCTGTACATATTGCATCGCTTATGCAACCTTCCCTTTCAACAGATACCCTGTACTTCACCAAGATCACTCATCTCCATGTGCGCTTTCCAGACATTTCATCAGAGTGTTGTAGGAAAGGAGCGCACATTTTTCTCTGCTGGGTCCCAGATCTAACCCGATTATATCAAGAAATTGCTCCCTGGTCATATTCTTCACGTCTTGAATGCCCTTTCCCTTAACAAGGTCTGTAAGTATAGAAGCAGCTCCCTGGCTTATGGAGCAGCCTCTTCCTATGAAACTTATATCGTCAATTTTGCCTTCCCTGATCTTGATAAAGAACTGCACAGCATCCCCACATACCGGATTGTATTGAAGAAGCTTTACCGAGGGGTCATCCATCCTGCCATAGTTGTGTGGGTTTTTGTAATTTTCCAGGATGATCTCCATCTGCATATCCTGATTCTTCATGCAAATTCCTTCCCCAGCGATTCAAGCACCGAAAACAGTTTTGCAATTTCATCAATGCCGTTGTAGATATAAAAGGAGGCACGGCTTGTTGCAATAACATTCAGCCTGTGCATGAGCGGCATTGCACAGTGATGGCCAGAACGTATGGCTATACTCTCCTTATCCAGGCCAGTTGCGACATCATGCGGGTGCACAGCTGTGCCCACACCAATATTATTGTTGTGGAGATGATCTTCAAGTGCCAGGGGAGGTATTTCTCCCAGGTTGAATGAATAGACGCCCCCTCTAATCTCCGGCCTTCTTGGGCCGTATGACTTGAGGATGCCAATATCCGATTCATTTTCCATTCTCAGGGTCTCTGCAATCATTCTCTTCTCATGCTCCCTAATATTTTCCATGCCTATATTCCTCAGGTAATCAACAGCAGCTGACAGGCCAACAGCTCCTGCTACGTTTGGAGTCCCAGCTTCAAACTTGTCTGGGATTTCTGCCCAAACAGAATGATCAAGATATACCTCACCTATCATCTCTCCGCCACCCATGAAAGGAGGCAGGTCCTCCAGGAGTTCTGGTCTACCATAGAGCCCGCCTATACCCATAGGCCCAAGCATCTTGTGGCCTGAGAAGGCGAGAAAATCGCAGCCTATTCTCTCAACATCCACAGGCATATGTGGAACACTCTGTGCGCCGTCCACTATCATAATGGAACCGTTATCATGCGCAATTTTTGTAATCTCCTCCACAGGATTTATTGTACCGAGGACATTGGAGCTGTGTGCTAAGGATACAATTTTTGTCTTCTTTGAAATTTTGTTCTCAAGATCCTGCATGTCGAGTTGGCCCTCCGGGCCAATGTCAACGTAATCTATTCCTAACCCAAAAACCTGGCTTACAATCTGCCAGGGCACGATGTTTGAATGATGTTCCATGACTGAAAGCAGCACCCTGTCATCCTTTTTCATAGTTCTGGCAAGTGTGTAGGCAAGCAGGTTGATGGATTCAGTTGTATTCCTGGTGAAGACCAATCCCGTGGCATCATGTGCACCAATGAATCGTGAAATATTTTCCCTGCTTTTCCAATAGATGTCAGTGGCCTCTTCGCTCAGCCTGTATATTCCCCTGTGGACGTTGCTGTTATGCTCTGTGTAAAACGAGGAAATAGCATCGATCACCTGATACGGTTTCTGGGTTGTTGCAGCATTATCGAGATAGGAATATCCCTGTGGAAGCTTTTTGAAAATGGGGAAATCACGCTTTATTCTTTCAGGATAGATCATTGAGTTCTATACCCTTAGCGTATTCGTAAACTTTGTTCCTAAAATATTCATCGTTTGATCTCTCTGTCATCGAACCAACGAACCCAGCTGTTATCATGGACTTTGCCATTCCAGTCGGTATTCCGCGTGATCTGAGATAAAATATCTGGTCTTCGTCAACGTCGCTTATGGATGATCCGTGTTTTGATCTCGTATTTGCGTTCTTGATCATAAGGGCTGGCTTGCTATTGGCGTACCCGTCCTTGGAGAGCAGGAGGATCTTGGAATCATAGAAGCCGCTTGATTTCAGGGCAGAATCCTCAAGGTCAATGTTGCCCCTGTGCACCGTAGAGCTCGAACCCAAAACAACACCTCTGACCTGGATATCTGCCGTTGTTGATTCACCTATCTGGAAGCTGCTGTCCCTTATGTCCATCTTCTGTTTTCTGTCGCTAAAATTGACGCCGAAGACCCGGAAAGAGCTTAGATCACCTTTCTGCTGTGATTCATCCACAAAGAGGACACGATCCGATCCATGGTTAATATGGAAAAAGGTGAATTCCGAGAATCTTTCCATGAACTGTCTCACAAATGTTATGTCGGTTACACCCTGGCCTTTATCCTGAAGGTAGTGGTATCTGACCTTTGAATTCTCGCCAACATAAAGATATATGGTTTTGCCCTGAATTCCGCTGCCTTCGCCAGTGCTGAAATACAGGTCGGTCAAATCAATGTTGCACTCCTTCCCTACAATTATGATAGATTTGTAACAGAAAGAGGAGCTTGAATGTGCATAATTTGAAATCTTCAATGAACCCGAGAACCGGTCGGGAATCTCTATGGCAATACCATCCATCCATGCAGAGTTGATAAGATACTCCTGCCTTTCCTTGCCAAGGAAACTGTAAACATACTTAGATGCCAGCGCTGGATCCTCTGATATAACTGTGGATAGCTTCCTGATTCTGATCTGGCCGGAAATATTGGATCTGGCCAATTCATGATTCAGCACAAGCACGTCCGTTGCCGTATCATTAATATCTGTTTCCGTTACCTGGCCGTTGACCATTGCCTCCAAATCTGCGTCGCTGATCTCAACATATTCTTTCACTGTTGGGCTTTCCTTGTAATTTCTTACTGGTGCCTTGAGGAAGGCAAGGAAAGCGTCCCTTCTGTATTCGAAGGCCTCATCGTTGAGCCTTCCTCTGAGCTTCTCAGCGTAGCTTTCCATGATAGATCATCCTACTGCGCCAAGTTTTCCCATTTCAAGTTTAATCAGGCGGTTCATCTCGACAGCAAATTCCATCGGGATCTCCTTCATAACATCGTCCAGGAAACCAAGGACTATCATGGAGCTTGCCTCGTCCTCGCTGAGCCCCCTTGATCTGAGATAGGTGAGTTCCTCAGTGCCAATCCTACCGACAGTGGCCTCGTGCCCAAAGGTGGCAGTAGGTTCATATATTTCGTCATGAGGGAATGTGAAACTCTGGGACTCATCGTTTATCAGGAGGGCATCGCACTGGACATGTGCCTTTGAGTGGACAGCACCCTTATTCATTCTAAGCAGGCCACGATATACGGCCTTTCCGTCCTCTATGCTGATGCTCTTGGCAACGATCCTTGAGCTTGTGTACGGGGCGAGATGGAGGGCTTTTGCTCCCGTATCCTTTACGGTACCAGGGCCTGCAAGTGAAATGTTCAGGTTATGCGTGCTGGCGTAAGGTCCACGAAGGTAGGATGACGGATAAATCATGGTTACCTTGGACCCAAGAGATCCACCAACCCACTCCATCTTTGCATTCTCGTCAACCCATGCCCTCTTTGTCGGCATGTTGTAAACGCTCTTGGACCAGTTCTGTACGCTTGTATACCTGGCTTGAGAGTTCTTGTGGGCATAAATCTCTACAATTGCGCTGTGAAGGGAGTTCTTTTCGTATCTGGGGGCCGTGCACCCCTCGATATAGTGAACCTTGGAGCCTTCGTCTGCCACGACAATCGTGTGCTCAAACTGCCCGGTGGCTTCCCCGTTCATCCTGAAATACGTCTGCAGGGGGAGGTCAATTTGCACACCGCGAGGCACGTAAAGGAATGAGCCGCCACTCCATACTGCACCGTTGAGCGCGGCAAATTTGTTGTCTGTAGGCGGTACAGCCTTGCAAAAGTATTCCTTGACAAGATCAGGGTGAAGCCTTAAGGCTGAATCCAGATCCATAAAGACAACGCCTTTGTCTTCCCATACCTTCCGCAGGTTGTGGTATACACCCTCGCTGTCGTACTGAGCTACTGATCCTGCGAGATATTTCTGCTCCATTTCTGGTACTCCAAGCTTCTTGAAAGTCTCCTTGATCTGGTCCGGAACTTCGTCCCAGTTGTTAACCTTCCTTTCGTCAGGTTTTACGTAATAATTCGTGTTTTCCCAGTCTATGCCCGATAGGTCAGGTCCCCAAGTTGGAACCGGCTTCGACTCGAATATCTCCAAAGCCCTGAGCCTGAATCTCCTCATCCAGTCAGGTTCCTTCTTGATCTCTGATATCTCCTCAACAACCTTCCTGTTCAAGCCCTTCCCGGTTGAATATACCGGGCTGAGGTTATCATGGAACTCCCAGTCTTCCTTTCTTACATTCGAACTCCTAAGATCCTCGAGGAGCTTTTCCATTTCTTCGTCCTTTGAAAGTTCAGTTTCAACCATCCTTAAACACCCCTAATGAATTCGTAACCTTCTTCTTCTATTCTGTCTGACAGTTCCTTTGTACCGTCCTTGACGATTCGACCATCAATGAGTACGTGGACGAACTGTGGTTCAATGTTCTTCAATATTCTCTGGTAATGTGTGATGATCAGAAATCCAACACTCTGGCTGTAGTAGTCCCTTATCTCATCAGCTACCATCCTGAGTGCGTCAACATCAAGGCCAGAGTCTATCTCGTCAAGTATTACAATCTTTGGTTTTAGAACCATCATCTGAAGAATCTCGAATCTTTTTCTCTCGCCTCCAGAGAAGCCGTCGTTCACCGATCTTGAGAGGAACGACTCATCCAGACCAACCTTCTTCATATGAACTTTCACCATGTCGTAAAAGTCCTGAAGTTTCATGTTGTCCTCCGGATGGATTTGCTTGTATGCTGCTCTAAGAAACGTTGATATCTTGACGCCAACAACAGCAACAGGGCTCTGGAATGCAAGAAACAACCCTGCTCTTGCCCTCTCTTCTGGCGTCTTACCAGTGAGATCTCTTCCATCAAGCAATATCTTGCCACCTGTTATGACGTAATTTGGATGACCAATGAGGACATTCCCTAAAGTGCTCTTCCCCGCGCCGTTCGGGCCCATTAGTGCATGAATTTCTCCGCCTCGGACGGTCAGGTTGACACCCTTTAGAATCTCCTTGCCATCAACCGACGTTCTAAGATCCTTAATTTCCAATACTGGCAATCGCTGCACCTTATCTGAATATGATTTTTCCGTATTTAAACACTTTGTTGTGTTTAAATTGTTTAAAATATAAATATCGGCATTTCATATACATATAATGGAAAACGAGATCTCGCCCCAGTTCGATATAGGTGACATTTTCGGGCAGACTAAAAGCATGATCATAAGGGAGTTAAGTTATTCTGACCTGAGCATGGATGATCTTTCAAGAATTCTTGACATGAACAAAACCGCTGTAAAAGAGCACATGGATTCCCTTGAGAGGAAGGGCTTCGTACGATCATTTTTCAAATCCGGGGGGGCCGGCAGGCCGAGGAAGTTTTATCAGCTGACGGAAAAGGGCTTCGAACTTTTGCCCAGAAGGTATGTTGATTTTGCAAGAGTTCTCGTTGACGAGATGCAGAGCGAACTCGGCAAGGAAAGAACCTCTATCCTGCTGGCAAACGTAGCTGACAGGTTTGTTACCGGCGCTGGATGGAAGAAAGATAACCTTAAATCCCTTTCCAAGGAGGAGAAACTGGAAAAACTGAAGGAGTTTGTCTCCGTCCTGAACAAGTTGGGGTACTATGCCAGGCTAGAGGTAACAGACGATGTAGTAAGAATTGTCAGGCACAACTGCATCTTTTACGAACTTGCGAAGACAAACAACAAGATAATCTGTGGAACCCTGGGATCGGATATCATCGGCAGATCGCTTAATGATGATTTTAAGATAGTGGAGAAATTTTCTGAGGGCAACAACAGATGTGTTGTTGAAGTGAACCTGAAGCAGCATTCCTAATGTCCGATGGCCTGTGCTAGCCTTATATTCCGGATCATTTCCTTAACCATTTCAGAGAACCCGTATTTTGGTTTAAACCCCCAGTCCTCCCTTGCTGCAGAGCATTCAAGAGAACGAGGCCAGGAATCTGCTATCTCTTGCCTGAAATCCGGTTCGTAGGACACCCTGAATCCAGGTACCGTCTTTCTGATCTCGTCCTCAAGCTCCTTGGGGGTAAAACTGAATGCCGAGACGTTATATTCCATGCAGAATCTTAGGTTCCTGGAGTCAGACTCAAATAGTCTTATTAGAGCATCTATGGCATCTGGCATATACATCATGGGAAGCTTCGTGTCGCTTTTCAGGTAGCAATTGTAATTTTCACCTCGAGCAGCATGCATTATCATATCTACAGCATAATCCGTGGTACCGGCA
Source organism: Thermoplasmataceae archaeon (assembly GCA_038883835.1). GTDB lineage: Archaea > Thermoplasmatota > Thermoplasmata > Thermoplasmatales > Thermoplasmataceae > UBA447. Next base: position 3,095 of record JAVZLI010000010.1, on the reverse strand, counting down.
GTGGGAGGCGTCTTGAAGCTGATCAGGCCAGGGAACCTCAGCCCTCTAACATCCAGCGCGTATTTCTTTCTGAAGTATGACCCCAGAAGCTCCGCAGTAACCTTTGTTATCCCATACATTGTTGTCGGGCGCTGCACGGTGACCTCCGAAACTCCATCCTTTGGAGTATCAGGGCCGAATACGCCAATTGTGCTTGGAATGATCACCCTCTTTATTCCATGCGTGGCCGCGCTCTGAAGTATATTGAATGTCCCATTTGCATTGACATCATAGGCCATAACAGGGTTTTTTTCGCCGCTTGCTGAAAGCACCGCTGCTAGGTGAAATATATCTGTTATATCATATTCCCTTATTGTGCTGGCTATCTCCTCCATGTTCCTGACATCAAGCTCTGTATACATCTGGCCTTCCACGGACCCTGGCTTCTTGATATCACTCAGTACCACGCTATCTTGCCCGTATCTTTTGATCAGTGCCTCAGAAAGTTCAGAACCTATTTGGCCAAGTGAACCGGTGATGAGAATTCTTGTCATATGGCGGAAGAGTATTCCTAAGGAGCTTAAAATTTCATATTGACCCAATGTGTCATGGTTGGGTTTCATTCCTGACTGCGCATAAAGTGACAAGCTTTTTATGCATAACAATGTCTCAACTCTGTGAGAGTTCTGCTCACGGATAAGCCCATAGACCTCAATGAGGTCGTAAGGATTTCGGAATGCGACTCACGTGTTGCACTGATTTCAATCGGGAGGTCTAGAAAATTTTCTGAACAGGATGAAGTAAATGCTGTTTTCTACGAGACCTACGAAGAAACAGCCCAGAAAATTCTTGAGAAGCTTCTGGCAGACTCCATGGACAGGTTCCACCTTTCTGATGCCATAGTGGTACACAGGCTAGGAAAGATACCAGTCGGTGAGACAGCATATGTAGTTGCCGTCTACTCACAAAGGCAGGAAGATGCTTTTCAGGCTTGCAAATTCATAGTTGACGAGATGGCGTCAGAATTGCCCGTCTGGAAATATGAGACCAGAAAGATGGGGTAGCCTCTAATGCCATGGGTTCCTGCTATCTGTGAAAACTTGACAGGATGGCTTTTGCGCTTTGACATGATCACATTTTTGAAATGCTGGGAGTTTAACATGGGGCATTAAGATGATTGTAAAGAACAAATACAACGGGGAAACCATTGCCGAGCTTGAGGATACGACGCTTGAGAAAGCAAAGGAGATAAAGAGGCTATCCGTTGAGTCCTCAAGGAAGATGAAGAGCTTGCTTCCCTATGAGCGCGAGGAGATCCTTCTTGAGATATCTAGGAAGATAAGAGATGACAACGGTAAGCTAGCTAAGATAATTGCACAGGAGGCGGGAAAGCCTGTTAGGTATTCAAGAAAGGAAGCTGGCAGGGCAGCCACCACATTTAAGATTGCCGCGGAGGAAAGCACACGTGCAGAGGGAGAGGTAATTCCGCTTGGAATTGAGCCTAGGGGACGAAACAGGTTCGCCTACTATGTTAGAGAGCCGATAGGTGTGGTGTTTTCAATCACGCCGTTCAACGATCCGCTCAATCTCGTTGCCCATAAGATCGCGCCAGCACTGGCTTCCGGAAACGCGATTATCAACAAGCCATCTTCGCTTACTCCACTTTCATGCCTCAACGTGTTGTCATACGCTGAAGATACATCACTACCCAAAAACTCAGTAGCTGCGGTGCTTGCATCCGGCGGTGGTGCAGTCACCGATTTTCTCGTCACGTCCCCTGACATAAAGATGGTATCATTTACTGGAGGATTTGAGGCAGCCCAAAGGCTTGTTCAGAAAGCTGGCGTTAAGAAATATGGAATGGAGCTCGGCAGCAACTCCCCTGTAATCGTATGGGGAGACGCTGACCTTGACCTTGCCGCTGAGGCTGTTTGTGATGCGGCCTTTGAAAGCCAGGGGCAGAACTGCATACATGCACAGAGGATCTTTATACAGAGGGAGTCATACGATTATTTCAAGAACAGGCTCATCGGATTTACAGAAAAACTGGTCATAGGAGACCCTCTTCTCGAAGAAACAGATGTGGGCCCTATGATCTCCAAAGGATCAGCTGACCGCGTGATGAAGCTGATAGAAGATGCTGTGGGTGACGGTGCGAATATCCTCCATGGATTTCAAAGAAATGGAAACCTCGTAACACCAACCATACTTGAGAATGTAAAGCACAGCAGCGAAATTTGGACCGAGGAAATATTCGGTCCTGTAGTCTTGCTTGAACCTGTGGATTCTTTCAAGAAAGCCATTGAGCTCGCAAATTCCGTTGAATACGGGTTGCAGGCTGGCGTTTTCACCAGCGACCTAAATCTGGCATTGATGGCCATTGAGAATCTAGAATATGGGGCTGTCTTAATTAATGACACTTCAGACTTCAGAGTGGACTCAATGCCATTCGGCGGCTTCAAAAGAAGCGGGATAGGCAGGGAAGGGATAAGGTTCTCAATGGAGGAGATGAGCGAGATAAAACTGGCCATCTTTAAAAGATGACCTGTTATCTCATTCTTTTTATTACTTCCTGGGCAAATTCAGAGCACTTGAGAGCTTTGATGTTTAGCACTCGTGCAAGATCCTGTGTGACCTTCTGATCCCTGTATGCCGACATGATTGCCTGCTCAAGTGTATCGGCAGCCTTCGTCCATCCAATGTGCCTAAGCATCATAACACCAGATAACATAAGAGATGTGGGATTGGCAACGTCCAGTCCAGCATACTTTGGAGCGGTGCCATGAACCGCTTCAAAAATTGCATAAATATCTCCGACGTTCCCTCCTGGAGCCAGGCCGAGGCCGCCAACCTGTGCCGCTAAGGCGTCAGAGAGGTAGTCCCCATTCAGATTTGTGGTTGCTAATACATCATAATCCTCTGTTCTTGTTAGAACCTGCTGGAACATGTTGTCAGTGATCCTGTCCTTTATGACTAGTTTGTCGTGGGCAGCTTCCGGATTCTTGTTTAACTCTTCTTCTGTAATGGTCTGGGATTTAAATTCAGATGCTGCCAGCTCGTATCCCCATTCCTTGAACGCTCCCTCTGTATATTTCATTATGTTGCCCTTATGTACG
>JAVZLI010000009.1:0-12765 GCA_038883835.1 Thermoplasmataceae archaeon | reverse complement strand
AAGCATTCAATACCTGCTGCAATAGTTTAGGTAAATGCTCATTAATTAATGTTTCAGCTTTCCTGTCCACTAAGGCTGACGCGAACCTCGCTGTGCCAGATACTGTTGATTTGTATCCCTCCATCGGCAACTCTCTAAGAACTTCATCAGCTGCTATTCGCCCTGATGATACTACGTTTATCCGGATGCTCTCAGCTTCCTTAAGTACGACTGTGCCTAACTCTATTCCCTGGGACATGATCGCCTTCATTGCCATGTTCAAAAGTTCGGCCTTATCCTTTAGGTCCACAATCATTGCAGATCCTTTTTTCCCTGAAACCCTGAGCGATGTCCGTAACAATTCCCCAACTTGTTCCTTTTCAAGTTTTGATCTTTCCTTCTTCATCTCCAGATTATCACGATAAAGCCGCTCAACAACATCAGTCAAATTCTCAGCTGATGCCGTGACAATTTGCTCGACTTTTCGCTCATTTCTGTACAGTTTCTGGACGTAATCGAGAGCAGCATCTCCAGCGCAAAATGTTATGCGTTGGATTCCCTCCTGAATTGATTCTGTCTTTATAATCTTGATAAAACCAATTTGCGATGTGTTGGTAAGATGCGTACCCCCACATCCCTCTGCATCAATTCCCTCGATCTCCACAACCCTGATTCTATTGCCTTCCGGAACACCCCCTTGAAACAATCTAAACCCATAAGTGTCGAGCGCCCTGTTCCATTCAAGATTCCTGACCCTTATGATGTGACCCTCCCTGATAGCTTTGAGGCATTCTTTCTCAATTAGTTCTATGGTCTCGTCTGAAATATGATCATAGTGCGTTATATCTATCCTAGATGTTTCAATCCCCTTCTGCACTCCCGTCTGCCAAACATGCTCCCCGAGAACCCTAATCAATGTGCCAAGAAGAAGATGCGTCGCTGAATGATGCAGAGTATGCCTGTCCCTGACAAAAGAATCCACTTTGCCGTGGATTCTCGTATGTTCCGGTATGTGCCCATCAATGTAATGAATTATCGCATTCCCTTGTTTTTCTGCCCTCATCATCTTGAACGCCTTGCCACCTGCAACTATTGATCCAGTGTCGGATGGCTGGCCCCCACCCTCGGGGTAAAAGGCGGTTTGATTTGGAACAATTATATTTTCCCTGGAATAGAGAACCAGTGCATTGAATTCACGTATTGAGGGATCGTCGTAATAGAGGGGCCTTGTAAAAAGATCGGGCAGGTCTGTTGATTTCCTCTCTTCTTTCTTTACCTGGCTGTGCCTCGAAACCACCAGGGCATCAAAGTCATCTGGTACTTCAATACTTATCCCGCGTTCTGAACGTGCTACCTCCGCAACGAACTCGGGATTGAGCCCATGGGAGTCGTAAAGCTCAACAAGATCCTCAGTGTTTATTCCCTTCTTTTTGTCTATCAGGCGAATGACAGCAGCCTTCCCAGTATTCATCATGTCATTGTATCTCTTCAGTTCACGGTCAATCATTTTTTCACAGAAATCAAGGTCGAGTGGAGGCAAAATGTCCGAAATGATCCTGTGGTGCATCTTAACGAGGTCAAAAAGGGAAACATTTGCCTCCAGGCTGCCTATGTAAAAGAATGACCGCCGGAGAAGGAGACGAAGAAGATAGCCCACCCTTACATTGGAAGGAATCGCATGGTTGGATAGAAGGATCGCAATGGTCTTTGAATGGTCTGCCAGTGCAAAGACCCTTTTGTAGAACTCAAAAGCTTTCCTTACGTGATCTGGACTTACGTTTCCAAGTTTCTGCGTGACAGCGCTGATTAATTTGCTTTCAGAAAATGGTTCGATGGATGCCGCGACCTCTGATATGGCCCTGAGAAGTCTGGGGTCAGGGTTCCCGGCATGGGATCGTGAATTTATGAATTCCACAACTTCTGGGAAAACTGCCTGGTAAACGGTGGGGGTTCCCTGCGATAGCCAGGTAAGCCTTTCAAGCCCATACCCTGTGTCCACTATCCTCATTGGCATTTTTGAATACCTTGTCCCCTCAATGGATACGTCACCATTCGGATCTTCTTTCAGGTCCATGAAGACTAGCGTAGCAACCTCGAGGCCTCTAACAAAAACCTCGAATGCATTGCCGCCATTTCCACCCCCGGTCCACGGTTTCTCCTTGAATGTTATGAGCTTTCCTTCAATTCCTAAGGACCTGGTAAGGAATGAGTAACAGTAGTCAACGGTGCCCTCTTTCCAGTACACCTCATGATCCGGGTAGTTGAAGGCATCATGGCAGAGCATCTCAAATGAAGTCAAGTGTCTTCCAGTTGCACCAACAAGATCGATATCATTCATCCTAATGGATGGCTGCGACATTACAAGAGGGTTGCCCGGTGGCTTGACCCTTCCTGAAGTCACGTGGGGCTGAAAATTATAAATGGAAGCATTGACAAGAAGAACGTCGTCCCTCCATCTTGGAATGACTGGATAGGGATCGACTCTCTTGTGTGATCCCAGGAAGAACGAAATGAATCTCTCTCTCATTTGGGGAAGTGTCATCTGTTCTGATGTGGGGCTGTTGCCTATGAAGGAATATGAATCACATGGCGGATCTCCACAGGTCTCCCTGTCCCTATCACAGGTCCAGAAATATGAACCACATTTTGGACATCTTTTCTTCATGAAGTCATGTTGCTGAAAGAACTCCAGATCCAATTCCCCTGTAGTTATTCCGTTCATCTTGCTGGCTTAGTGTTTCGAGGGAAATATTATTTTTGTAGGAAGGCCGAGGCTTAATACCATCCCTGTTTACCTGAGAACCACCATGTAATTCGCTTTGCTATATGGGCTCAAATTAATGATCTGCTTCACAGCGAAACTTGTTATCTTTTCAAGTTCCATTTTCAGGACATCCCTCTCTTTCATACGGCTAGTTATCGCCTTCACCTTAATAATAAGAAAAAGTTCTTCCAAATCATGGAAAAATGTTGAGACCTCATTGAAAATCTGAACCTGATTTCTCTGGGCTATATCCTGGTATAAGAACTGGGGGCTTTCTATGAAATGGGCATATCTTAAAGGCCTTGATGCATCCTCGAGGATAGGGTATACATTCGATTCCAGCCTGGAAAGTTCCAGCAGCTTAATGAATGACTCGTTTGACTTCTCTATCGCATAGACTCTGCCCTTGCTACACAGGTCTGCAACATGGCTGACTGTTGTTCCTGTTGAAGCTCCAAGGTATAGTACATTCGAGTGGATTTCAAAGGGAAGATCCGAAAGCCCCAGAAGTATTGCTGCAGAGAGTTTACTGCGCCTAGGATTCCACTCCCTGTAACGCGACCCCTTAATTGTCCTAAATCTTTCGCCGTAGACAGGTTCTCTTATCTCAGTTTTTGTCAAGACTTCCTTTCCCTGAATTAATAGATTGCTATTCTTTAATCTCAATGAAAGAAAATTGCAATGATGGTATTTAGTTTGATGTATGCTTTTTATTCAAGAAGGAAATCTGTCCTCATGCCCAAATACTGCGAGATGTGTGGGAAAGAGACTAACAAATTGACTAGAGTTAGGGTCTCGTCTGCGATCCTCAACGTATGCGATTCCTGCCAGAGGTTTGGGACCCCAGTTGATGTGCCAAGGCAGATTGCTCCTTCAGTCCCCAGCACAAACCAGGAAATTGCCGTAAAGATTCCAGAGAGAAAAATCATAGTTCCTCCAGCAAAACCAAAGCCGAAAAGAACTGACGATGTTGAAAGGTTCCAAATAGACCCAGATTACGCCTCCATTGTCAGAAATGCGAGGGCTAAATTGGCACTTACCCAGGATGAGCTGGCAGCAAAGATCCTAGAGAGAAAGAATGTGCTTGCGAGTATAGAAAGAGGTGATCTCCTTCCTGAAATAAAGACAGCAAGAAAGCTTGAAAAGGTTCTTGGGGTAAAGCTGTTGATTGAGGAGTGACTTCGAGCCGCCACCTTCCTTCATATCTGTGCCTCTTGGTCTGAATAACATGATCTCATTCACGTTGCAGAGGAGGATTCCATTTTAGGCAGGAAAATACTCTGATAGCACCCGAATTCTTCTTTTCAGCTTGTTTTGCTGTGCTTCCACATTGCAAGTTAATGCCAAACAGGTGCCCCGACTTACTGCGTTAAATATTCCCTTGGCGCTGCGTACACTATTTTAGGGCCCGCTGAATTTAGTGCAGCCATTGCTTGGGATCTTGCTTTGACGAAAATATGTCTAAAGGAATACAGAAAAAACTTAAATAATTCAGTTTTTTCTATTCCCTTAGGTAAAGGACTTGAAAATAGAAATCGGGCAACGGTTTGATTTTGAAGTGGACCGCGAAGACATAGAGTCTGTAGACAGTGGCTCCATAATAGCCACCTGGTTCCACATGGGGAACCCAATTTACGTTGAGCTCTCCGTGAACAGATCTATGTCCAGAGAGATCAAGAAGGTGTTTCGGAATAACCACAACAAGACAGCCCTGATTTCCATTGCAAGGGTATCTAGGTCAAAATATGTTGTTACTCCGACCGTAGTGCTTCTGAACCGAGCCATCCGTGATGTAAAACAGATAAAATAATTTAACATATATAACATTCTGTATATGTTTGGAGATGGACTGGAGGTTTAGGGGTCTCAGGATTTTCACAAATGATCTGGATACATCCAAGAGTTTCTATATGGCCCTTTTTGGAATCAGGGCAAAGGAACAGCACGAGGACTGGATCAGTTTTGATTTTTCCGGGCAGGAGCTTGTCCTGCATTACAGCCCTGTCAAAATATCTGGTGGAGGTATAGAGCTCATGCTTGGTACCAGGGATTTTGGTGATGTAGTAGGACGCCTGAAGTCCCTGGGAATAGAGTACGACTCGTTCAGGTATGAAGGTAAGAATATTCTAAGGATGATGGATCCAGATGAAAACATAATAGTTTTCGAAGAGGAATAGATAGATTTTCAGATCCCCATGGCTCTGTCTTCCATGGTGTCTTTCCGAGAGCGCGTGCATCGCTTTTACGCATGAAATGGTTGAAATGGAAATACAAAATGCTTAAATATTTGAATTATAATTAATAAAGGAGGCCAATGTCCAGGAAGAAATTTTCCCGTGATGACCTGGAAATAGCTAGCGACGAAGAGTTTGACCGAATTGCATTTGGTGAGGGTGACATCAGAAAGAAAATATCAAGGAACAACTCTGGTTCTATCCCTAGGAAATAAAGTTGCCTCCCTTATATTTTGCAGGCCAAGAAGTATCATTGTTAGCCTTTCGAGGCCTAGGCCCCAGCCTGCGTGGGGTGGCATGCCATACCTAAATGCCTTAATATAAAACTCAAAATCCTCAGGTTTTAATTTTTTTTCTCTGAATCTCTTTTCTAGCATTTCCGGATCATGAACACGCTGTGCTCCAGACGTGATCTCCTTCTCATTGTATTGAAGATCATATGAGTTCGTGACCTCAGCGTCTCCCGGCTTCGGCATAGTGTAAAACGGCCTTAGAGATGAAGGCCATTCCGTAATGAAGTAGAATCCCTTGAACATCCTTCCTATCTCACGGAGCTGATCAGTATTGAGGTCTTCACCAAAAGCTGGATCCATTCCCTTCTCCTTCAGTATCTTCAGGCATTCCCTGTAGGTAATTCTTGGAAACGGGACTTCAGGCACAGCCAGATTTGGGTTCATTTTTGATATCTCACCGCCATAGGATGAGAGCGCTTCTTCCACACCACTTTTTACAGCGTTTTCGAGCATGGACATTGCATCGTTGTGGTCCGCAAAACTCATCTCTATATCAACGCTCGTGAATTCGTTCAAATGGCGAGGGGTGTTGTGCTCTTCTGCCCTGAAAGCCGGGCCCACCTCGAATACCCTATCCATCCCCGCAGACATAAGAATCTCCTTGTAAAGCTGCGGGCTCTGATTTAGAAAAACGTCCTTTTCGAAATACTTTACCTGGAAGAGTTCAGCACCTCCTTCGGTTGCAGATGCTACTATCTTTGGGGTATGCACTTCAACGAATCCCTGTGCCATGAGATACTTCCTCATGCCCCACAGAAGTGCGCTCTCCACACGGAATATTATGTTTCTATCAGGTTTTCTGAGATCGAGGAACCTGTTGTTTAGCCTTGTTTCAAAATCAACCTCTACTGGGTCAAATACCCCTGCAGGAAGAGGTGCTCCGCTTCTGTTGAGGACCTCCACGCCAGTTGGGTATATCTCAACTCCAGATTTCGCACCTTTGTTGAGGGAAACCTTGCCTGAAACCTTAATCACACTTTCCCTGTTTAAGGATAAGATCTCTTCCTGCCTCGGTATCATGCCCTTCTTGATTGTAACCTGGACAGTTCCTGTGTGATCCCTAAGGATCAGGAATGAAACATTCTTGAGTATCCTTACGTCCTGTAGCCATCCATAGAGCTCTACTTCTGCGCCATCCCCTTCTTTGACAAGGTTGCCTATCAAGTGTCTGTGCATCCAACGTGGAATGTCTCATTCCATTATATATATTCCCAGATCAAACCAGTTTAGTGGACAAATATAATAATACCACAAGGTATGTTAAAAATGTGATCTCCAGAACGGTGATTCTCATTCTCATATTCTTTACGCTTTCAATAATGGTGCAGACTGCTTCAGGCGGGCAGCCGTCCAAAGATGTCATCGTCCTTAACCTTCACGAGGAGATCGATCCTGGGTCTTCTGCATTCTTTTCCTCCTACCTCTCCGCAGTTAGCAGATCAACAACCGCTGCAGTGGTCATCGACATGAATACGCCGGGCGGAATACTGAACAACATGCTTGAAATGATTCAGTACATAAATGCAACTGAGGAAATGGGCGTGCCGGTTTACACTTACATAATTCCAGACGGAAATGGGGCTTCTGCCGGGTCCTATGTTGCAATGGCTTGCACTGGCATTTACATGGGCCCAGGTTCCTACATTGGCCCATCTACGCCCATAGTTGTAGGTGGAACTTCGCTTGAGCAAAACCATACAGAAAATGCAATGCTGGCCCTTATGGAAAGCATGGCTTATTCGCACGGCAGAAACGTAACAGCGGCCTATGCAATGGTTGAGAACAACACAGCTTATACTGCTTCTCAGGCACTTCAAATTGGGCTTGTTAATGGCATATACAGCAACCTATCATCTATGCTGGATGGCCTGAACCTTTCACAGTATCCTGTAGTACAAGAGTATCCTGGTTTTTACGACAATTTCCTCAGTTTTATTTCTAACACAACGGTTGATGGGCTTCTGATACTTATTGGATCAATAGCAATTCTTGCCGATCTGTATCATGGCACTGCTGTTCTTTCAATTGTTGGAATAGTTATGATGGCACTAGGACTGCTCGGTGCCGAAGTAATTGGCGCGTCCTATGTTGGGATTTTCCTTCTATTGACCGGTGCTGTCCTTATCATCGCAGAGGTTAAACTTGGCCATGGGTATGCTCTAATATCTGGTGTGGTGGCCGCAATCATAGGAATGTTCCTCCTTGCATCACCTTACTTGTCCTCGAATCCCAATCCGGGCTATTCTCCTTCTCCATTCGGGGTTTACGACTACCTTGCATCAGTAATGATTGGATTGGGCGCGGTAGTTTTTGGCCTGTTCATCAGAAGAATAGCGATATCATTTAGGAGCAGGCCTGCTGTTGGCCCTGAATCCATAATCGGAAAGGAAGGGGTGGCAAAATCAGATATTGCCCAGTCAGGCTGGGTTTCTCTTGAAGGAATCCAGTGGAGGGCAAGATCACAGAGCGGTGAACTCATTCCCAGAGGAAGTGAAATTGTTGTGACCTCGAGGGAGAATCTTGTTCTCGTTGTCAAGAAAAAGTGAAACCGTTTATATTTGCAGAACCTATATTCTTCCATGTCGTCCACCATTCTTGGATTTGATGTTGGCGGTACCAAGGTCTCTGCCGTTCTCGGTACCAGCGATGGAAAGATCATCTCAAAGCTCAGAAAGCCAACGGTCAAACATCTGGGCAAAAAGAGGCTTATGCAAGATTTCTTTGATATGGGTGAGGAGCTGCTGGAAGGCAACGGAGTGGATCATCCGGATCAGATTGGAATAACATTTGCTGGCCTCGTGGATGCAGAAAAAGGCGTCGTTCTCTCCTCCCCGAACATACTTGGGCTAAATAACCTTGAAATATCAAAGGCTCTAGAACATAAATTCAAATCCAGAGCGTTTTTGGAAAATGATGCAACCGCTGCAACAATTGCAGAAAGGCTTTTCGGGTCGGGCAAGAATGTTGAAAACTTCGTGTATTTAACGCTGAGCACGGGAATTGGGGGAGGAGCTTTCCTGAATGGGAAGCTCTATCGCGGGGCGCATGGCATGGCCGGAGAATTTGGACACATGGTTGTAATGAGCAATGGCCCTGTATGCGGGTGTGGACGGCGAGGATGCCTTGAAGCAATCGCCGGCGGCAGGGGAATTGCAAGGCGTGTTTCAGAGAATATAATCGCTGTAAGGGATTCTGAGTTGCTCTCCAAGGTGAGGCCATCTGAAATTGATGCCAAGAAGGTCTTTGAATTCAGCAGAAAGGGTGACATGTTTTCCAGGCTAATCATAGAGGAAACGATCTATTACCTCGCTGTGGGCATTGTAAATATCATCAACATCCTTGACCCTGAGATTGTAATAATAGGAGGAGGGATAGCTAACGCAGGTGATGATCTTTTCAATCCGCTGAGGGCTGCCGTTAAGGAAGAATTCAAGTCTATGGCAAGGCCCGTCAAGATTATCAAGGCCCTTAAAAACGGGCCTGACCTCGCAACAATTGCACTGCCCGTGTACAGGCTAGGGCTTGAGCTTTTGCCGTGAGAACCTAAATAAAAATTGTGCGGGCACATTTAACCATTGTCACCTAAGAAGGTCAATGATCTCACTTGCCTCGTCTGTATATAGATCCTCAAGATTGGCCTTTCCCTTTTTGGCCAAGTAGTTTTCCAGGATCCTTTTGCGATCCTCAGCCTGAGCAAGCGATCTGATGAAGCTAACCTGTCTTCTGGAAGCAAATTTTCTGGACTTCCTTCCTGGTTGGATGGGTATCTTCTTTAATCTGTCTATTAGGTCAGATGCCTGATCTATTGTCAGGCTTGAAATAGATGTTACCCCCATCAGTGAAAGAATCCTTTGGGCTTCTGCCCTGATTGTTTCGTCTCGGAGCAAATATTCAATATAAGTATTCTGCTTTTTCGTCATTGGTGGAGAATTGCTATGATCTTCCCTTTGACTAGATTTCAGGGATGTTATCAGGCTGGAAGCTTCTTCCTTGGATAGATCCCTAAAATCTGACTTTTTAATTTCCCTCAAATAGCTTTCTGCGATACCTCTTCTTTCCTCTGAATCCGAAATAAGTGCTTCAATGAACGCAACTTGCTTCTTGCTGACCTTGCCTGCCATCGGCGCATTACCAAATCAAATTGTGTCTAAATACATGCCGGAATCTAATATGCCAGTTCAGGTTGTTATTATTTTCACCCTTGCCAGAGCCAACAATTTCACCCTAACTATGGGATACTGGATTTTATAGCCGCCATTGAAGAAAAAATAATGCCGGCACAGCCTATCATCAATCATGAAATTTGTTGTACTAGGATATGGAAAGATAGGAAGGGCTATTGTTCATGACCTTTCAAAGAACCCCCTTAAGGTCCCTGTCGAGGTATATGATCCATTTTGCTCTGAGGCCGATCTTCCGAGCGGTGTAAGGCTTATAAAATCCGATCCGTTTTCGCAGATTGAAGAGCAGAAGGTTTTCGATCACGAAAACGTCATAGTTTCAGCTCTTCCGGCTCCCCTTCGTGAACGTCTTTTCAGGGCAGCAGCAAACAATGGTTCAAGATTGGTTGACGTGACCTTTGGAAATGATGACCCTTACAAGTACCTTCCAAAGCAACAGAATGGGAGATTCGTCATAATCCCAGATTGTGGCCTTGCCCCTGGTTTAAGCAATTTGCTAGTTGGCGGCCTTTCTGTTTATTTTGATGAACTTGAGGACGTAAGGATATACGTGGGCGGAATCCCTGAAAGGCCGGTTCCGCCCCTTGACTACAAAATCACCTTCTCTGCCGAAAGCGTAATTGATGAATATGTAAATCCCGCACGCATAATAGAAAATGGCCAGGTAATTACCAAGGAGGCACTTTCCGACATTGAGGAATTTGTATCAGAAGATGCCGAGGGTGCCTTTGAAGCATTTCTTACTGATGGCCTTAGGACACTTTTGCATTTCTCCAAGAGGCCTAAAAACATGTTTGAAAAAACCATAAGGTACCGTGGACATGCTGAGAAAATAAAAGTCCTGCGCGATCTCGGCTTCCTTGATTCTTCTGAGATAGTTTCAGGGAAAGGGGCAGTAATTCCAAGAAAGATCACAGAAACTCTTTTCGATAGAAAGCTAAGAAACCAGAATGTAGGAGACATTGTGCTACTAAAGGTCAAGTTGACAGGAACGCGCCATGGCAAGAAAACTGAGAAGTCGGCATCACTGAAGTATGTTTCCCCTGCAAACTCATTGTTTTCCGGAATGGCTATTACGACTGGATATACAGCCTCTGTTACTGCTCAGTTTCTAATGGATGGCACTATTAAGGCAGGCGGTCTGCTTCCAATAGAGGATATTGCAACGGAGAAAGGTATGCTGGACAGATATGTAAAGGAGCTTATGGCAAGGGGCATTGCCCTGAAAATATCTTAAGAAAAATATGAAATAACGTTGGTTGTAAGAGTCCGCCTGATGCTTCGCATCCTCATTTCCATATTTTTTCATCATTAGCCTTGCCTTCTCGACCTGGAACTTTCGGATTGTTAGGAGACATCGGGATTTCTTTTATATTACTGTACGAGATAATTTAGTGATTGTTGCCTTCTCTTCATTGTTTTAGTGGTCTATCCATCAAAATAGCCAGCTGCTGAAACGCGAAACATCATATAATTTAACCTGAATTGTACTAGTTTCATTTACGCACCCTTCTGGAGCATAAAATTGGTATGCATTGCCATTAAGATTCATCGTTGGAAGCGCGATAGACTGGTAAAATGCTATCTCATAATTTGAACCTTGTTGCGCTGGAAAGGGTACCTAATTGTATAGCTCGCTGTCGAAACAAGCCATACCTATTACAAAGGTTATCGTGGAGAATACGCTCAATATCTTGGCTATAAACCCTGTTGTTGCGGCAATGAGGCTTAGGGAAGCTGCAATTACACTGGGTTCACTTGCGCCTGCTCTAGCACTGTTTGATCCAGCAAGTGTATCTGTTAAAACCAGCCACAGGCTAAGCTAAACCGAGAAGATTTAAGGTGCCTTTGTAGCTGCCTGAAGCGCATTTTCAGGGTTCGTGTATCTGAATATAATGGGACCGTTGAGATTTGAACTCAAGTTACCAACACCCCAAGCTGGTAGGATACCAAACTACCCCACGGTCCCGTCATGAGAATGGCAATATTTCATCGATAAGATCCGTATGAGATAGTATCATCCTTCTGCAGCAGTATCTATCAACTCCCAGGCTGTCCAGAATTGATGATAGATCGTTTGGCGAGGGGTCCTTGCCAGAGGCCCTTATTTCATTCACTCGATCCGTGAATTTTACGTACGTCGAAGCAATAACCTTTCCACAGCTAAAACATCTAACAGGTATTATCATATTATCATCTGTATGATTTCTGCCTCTTGGCCCTCGCGCCTCTTCCCATGGGCTTCTTTGGAAGTTTGCGCCTTATATCATTCACCAGCAGGGTTCTGTCATACTGCCTGAATGCTTCTTCAATTGAATCATCCTTCAGGAATGCAACGATTCCCTTAGCAATTGCTGTTCTTGAAGCGTCAGCCTGGCCTGTGACGCCGCCACCAGAAACTCTGACTTCAACGTTAATCTCGGAAACACGATCTCCGAGGAGATTTAATGGCTCCATTATCTTCGATCTCAATACTTCGACAGGGTATAACTCTACAGGCACCCCATTTATGGTTACCTGCCCATTGCCCTTCTTTGTCACAGCCCTTGCAACAGCAGTCTTCCTCTTTCCAGATGTAATGACCAGGTTAGGCGCTTTCATCAGTACTTACCCCCAATGTTCTTGGCTATCTCCCCAAGGGTAACAAAGCCACTGACCTTGGCATTCCTGGCTTTCTCGTAGACAAAAAGCTTAGCACTGGAAAATTCGCCGGGAACGCCTGAATACACCTTACATCTCTTCAGAGCCTCCTTGCCTCGCGTAGTTTTTTTTGGGATCATGTCACCGATTGATCTTCTAAGTATCTGATTTGACGTCCTGGGGTAATAGGGCCCTTTCCTGACACTTCCAATATCGAGCCTCTCCTTGAATTTGCCAAGGGTGAATCCTTTTCTGCCTGTTACAGCCACCTTATCAGAATTCACTATGACTATTTCTTCCCCATTCAAGAGATCCTTTGCTACCAGAGAAGATAGGCGACCGTATATCATGTTGGAACCGTCAACAACCTTCATTAACTCACCTTATTATTCTTAGATTTGTCCCCTTTGGATTTTCATTGGCAAGCTCCACCAGGGTTTTGTAGGTGCTGCCACTTTCCTCTATTTTTTTCTTTGCTGAAGATGACACCCTGAGCGATGAAACAACCGCCCGTCTATTGAAGTATCCAGACCCCAGAACAGAACCCGGCACCACCATGATGTCGCCATCAGAGGAAAGCTTCTCTATTTTTCCGAGATTTGTTGCAGCAAGCCTGTGCTTTCCATTAACCAGCCTCTCAGCAATGTCTCTCCAGAAGGCTGAACCACTTTCAC
>JAVZLI010000008.1:0-13339 GCA_038883835.1 Thermoplasmataceae archaeon | reverse complement strand
TGAAATGATCTGCACATTTGGAGACCAGAATGACGTGGCGGTATGGAGGAAACACTCGCTTCAAACTCGTGTCATAATAGATAGGTTTGGAAAGTTAACAGAGGAAGCAGGCATTCTAAGCGGATTGAAGGTCAAGGATGCCAGGAAGAAGATTCTAAGTGTACTTTCCCAAGAAGGGCTTGTTGTGAAATTGGAGAAGATAAGGCATTCTGTAAACGTGCATGAGAGATGCAACACTCCCGTCGAGATAGGGATAAGCAAACAGTGGTTTGTGAAATATCTCGACATCAAGGAAGAACTTTTGAAGTTCGACAGCCAAATTAACTGGATCCCATCGCACATGAGAGTTAGGCTCCAGAACTGGATAACAGGCCTCAAGTGGGACTGGTGCATCTCGAGGCAAAGATTTCTCGGCGTGCCCTTTCCGGTTTGGTACTGCAAGAAATGCGGGGAAGTAAACCTAGCACCTGACGAAGCTATACCGATCGATCCCAGGACAGAACCAGCCCCCTCTGGTATGGTTTGTAAAAAATGCGGAGGGTCTGATTTCGTTCCTGAGAGTGATGTGATGGATACTTGGGCTACTTCTTCCCTTTCCCCTAGGCTTGCATTCAGGGGAAGAACTGGTTTCGAATCAATTAAGCCCTTTGATTGCAGATTTCAGGGCCATGATATAATCTCATTTTGGGCGTTCACCACCATTGTAAGATCATATATCCATGATAATACAATTCCATGGAGGGACATAGTGATTAGCGGTAATGTCTACGACGCTGAAGGCATAAAAATGAGCAAAAGCAAGGGGAATGTGGTAGAGCCGGAGGACATCATCGCAAAATATGGAGCAGATGCACTAAGATATTGGGCATCGACAACGGCAATGGGCGAGGACATAAAGCTCAAGGAACAGGATCTAGTCCGTGGAAGAAGGACTGTAATCAAGATATTCAATGCAGCTAGGCTCGTTAAAACACTTACTGGTAGCTATCCCGACAGCGATAATGAGGAGAGGAATTTTAAATTCCCCTGGAATGTGTGGATAACAACTCTCCTGAACGACCTTGTGGGCAGGACTGTCTCATTAATGGACAATTACGAATTCTCCAAGGCAAGAACAGATATAGACACATTTTTTTGGAATGACTATTGCGACAACTATCTAGAAATTTCAAAGGTTGTTATGGGCAGTGACGCCTTCAGCTCAGAGGAAAAGGAGGAAACTGCCCGATGCCTGAGATATACCATGTTTTCGGCAGTAAAGATGTATTCTCCCATAATGCCCTTCATAACTGAAGAAATATACCACGATCTTGGAGGCAAGATGGCGAGCGTCTCCATAGATACATGGCCAGAGGCGCACGATCTGTCAGATAGCGAGAGGGAGATTGCCAATAAGTTCGGTGAGGTAATAAGAGTAATCGGAACTATACGCGCCCTCAAGTCGGCAAGGAAAGTATCAATGGCTGCACCGCTCGACATGGTTGTCATAAAGGGCAATGGATCCATTATCATGGAAAATGAGAGGATTATAAGGGGTGTGATGAGGATATCACACATCAAGGTGGAGGAATCTGAAGAGGTTGATGCCTCTGTTGCATGACATCGGCATTGCCGCATGGAGGACCTGAGTTGATACGCCCAAACACAAAACGGATGCTCAGAATAGGAGAAATTGCCATACTGATTTCAGTGCTTATCTTCGGAATTTCAATTTACACTTTGGATCATTCGATCCTTTCCGAAAATAACAGATACATCCAGCCAGGCGGCACATTCAGCATGGTTATATACAACGTATCCCAGGGTGATGATATAGAATATACAGTGAGCACCCTTGGGTACCCTGAAAACGTAACAGGCACGCTCCTCTCCCCATCAGGCTACGCGGTTGAACATTTTTCAATGAATGGCACGTCCCAGATTAACAAGGTTCTGATATCCAACAGCAGCGGGAACTGGACACTCATTTTGAAGAACTGGGGTTCATCGGCAGCCGAGATTAACGCGAACGTTGGAGACATAGGATCACTTGTGCTGTATCTTGTTGTGATCGGCTTTATTCTCCTCCCATTTGGAATAGTTATGCTAGGGCTCTATGCCTTTACCAGGCGGCACCAGAGAGAAAGGGAACGAAGGAGAGGGTTTTCAAATTAAAGTATTGGAAGGTATCTTTCTACCTCCCACTTTGTCACAAATGATCTGAAACTATCCCATTCCTTCTGTTTCACTGTTATGAAGTTTTCAAAGATGTGGTCGCCGAGGACCGATCTCATGAGTTTGCTATTCTTGAAGTGGTGAAGTGCCTCACCTAGGCTTTCCGGCATAGCCTGTATTCCATATTTTTCCCTTTCTGCTGGCGTCATGTGATAGATATCTCTTTCCACCGGCTCGGGAGGTGTAATCTTATTTTCGATCCCATCCAAACCCATGCCAAGTATTACAGCAAATTGGAGATATGGGTTGCCTGCCGGATCCGGGCACCTAAGCTCCATCCTCTTTCTGGTCTCCTTCCCTGCAGGTATTCTTACTAGAGCTGACCTGTTTTTGTTGGCCCATGAGATATAAACTGGGGCCTCATACCCAGGAATCAGCCGCTTGTATGAATTAACCCATGAAGCGAGTATTGCCGAGGCCTGGTTAATGTTCTTGAGAATGCCGCCAAGATAGTTCATCGCAAGTTTGCTAAGGCCGTATTTCTCATTAGAATCGTAGAAGTAATTCCTCTTCTCGTCAATGCTCATAATGCTCTGATGAATATGCATCCCCGATCCGTTCACGCCGTTGATTGGTTTTGGCATAAAGGAAGCATATACACCATGCCTTTGGGCTACGTTCTTAATCAAGGTCTTTAGCATTGCCACCCTGTCTGCCATAACAATTGCTGATGCATACCGGAGATCAATTTCCTGCTGCCCCGGAGCCACCTCATGGTGAGCAGCTTCTGGACTGAAACCAAGATCGTGCATGTTCTTTAGAACTTCCTGCCTTATTTCATTGGCAACATCCACTGGCGTGTTGTCAAAATATCCAGCGTAGTCGCTGGGGTTATTTGTTGGGTTTCCAGAGGAGTCCCTTCTGAAAATGAAAAACTCAAATTCAGGGCCAACAAAGAATTCCATATCCTTTTTGTGAAGCTTATCAAGCATCTTTTGAAGAACATATCGCGGATCTCCGGGGAATCTTTCGCCCTCTGGTGTATAGACGTCACATATAAGCCTAGCAACCTTATTCCCATCCTCTGTCCACGGCAAAAGCATATACGTTTCCAGATCGGGATGAGCACGCATGTCTGATTCTTCAATCTGTGCATATCCTGCTACGGAACTCCCGTCGAAAACAACTCCTTCTGCCAGGGCGCTCTCAAATCTGTTTTTCGGAACAGTCAAGGTCTTTATAAAACCCAGTATATCCGTAAACTGCATCTGTAGAAACTCAACCTTGTCATCCCTGATTTTTTCAAGAATCCGCTTCACAGCATCTTCCATGCTTATCTACATCAGCGGTTACTTTAAATAACTTTAGATTGGGCATTCATTAAAAATGAGCAAAACGAAACTAAAATGACGACGTTTTGAGCATACATCCAGTCCTTTTTTCGTTTCGCCTTTTATTCCAATTTCTCGGAATTAATTTGCACCTACATATAGCATATGATAAAACCTGAGCGACAGCTTGCGCCAGACAAACAATGCCACGTTAAGGTGAAATAAATCCCGGCACCTAAGGAGACTTGAGTTAAAATGTCCGAAGATTTGAAACTTCTCCTGAAGGACATGAAAGAGAATGGGGTGAGATTTAACATGACGTTGGGAACAGGCTCTTTTTGCTGTGATTAAATTGTACAAATGTTGCGAAAAAGATAGAAATTTTAAACTAATCTAAATTTATTTTATCTGAAAGTCCAACTTTTTCTAATCTGGCTTTTAAATCTAACCTTTTCTGAGAAATTGCCTCTTTGCTGTAATCGTACACTTGCATCAATTCCAAATAATTCCTGTAAGCTTCTCCTATCAGGGTAAGACGCTTTTTTGCAAAGAGGTTCCGTTCAGCTTTCTCAAGGGCATTGTCAGCCTCCCTTAGGTTCTTTGTAGCAATATGGTATAGCATGTAACAAACATAACATTCCCCGAGCCCGTTGTTGTCGAGATTCTTTCTGAAGTAATCATAAGCCTCGTCGATGTAGCTATAGCCATCTCCAGGTCTTCTTGTCCAAATGTAAATTGAAGCTATATTGAGTCCAGAAAGGTGCAGCATCCTTTCACTCTTCGTCTTCTTGGCCAGTTCATGTGCCTCTACAACTGAATCAATTGCTAGGTTGTACTGCCCAAGATGAAGGAGAACAGAAGCCTCATTCTGGTAGCAGAACTGGAGGTGATATAGGTCATTAGAATGAAGAAAATAGTCTGCCGCGAGCCGGTTCATCTCAAAAAACTCCTTGACATTGCCATTGAACACCATTGCGTAGGCTTCATTCATTCTAACCAGGTTGACTCCGGCTTCGTCAGAAATCTCCCGGAATAAAAGCAGGGATCGCTCAAAGGCTTCCATAGCCTTGTCGAGTGACCCAACGTACCCATAATACGATCCCAGCCCAAGAAATGATAGGGCTACATGCTTGATATCGTCTGCCCTTTCAAGATAACTTATCGCTTTCTGAAAATGGGGAAATGCAAATTCTAGCTCCATTTTGTAAAGATTCGACGTACCATAGTAGTAATGGCCCAAACCGACCACTCTCGGGTCGTTTTCCTTCGAACCTATCTGGATTAAAAGAGATGCAAAGTCTGCCGCCCTTGTGTGATTCCCAGTCTTTATGTAGTACTCCTCCAACGATATTATGGTCGAAGGATCTGGCTTCTTTCCAGACACTACTTCTTTGAGATAGCTTCTGACAAGGCTCAGGAAGGGTTCATTCTCCCTGACATACTCCTCTGAAATTCCATTTTCAAATATATCAAGCCCAAGGTCTGTAGGTTTAAGGGATATCTTATCTCCATCGTCATATGATATGAAAATCCATTTCAGATCCCTCATAAACTGAAGTATTGCAAGGGATCTCTCCTCACCGTAAATATTGAAATCCATCTCGTCTAGCTTCTGGAACTCATCCTTCAAAAGCAGAAATTTCGCTAGATATTTGATTCCAGGTGGGGCTGATATATACATTTACATATACGCCTTCGTATACACAAATAAAAATTTTTTCTACGATGGGAATGGAAATGAAATTACGCGCTTTGTATTATTTTCCGCAACACGTACTGCAGTATGCCACCTGCCTTTATGTATTCCACTTCAATTGGAGTATCTACCCTTATGGCAAGCCTTGTTTCCTTCCTCTTCCCGCTCCCCCTTTCGGTATACGACAACAGCGCTGTTGCTTCTGGCTTTACTCCCTGATCAAATGTCACAGTCAAAGGAACGGCAGGATCGATATTCAATGATTCATAGTTCTCAGATTTGTTGAACTCAAGTGGAATCACTCCCATTCCAACAAGGTTGCTTCTGTGTATCCTTTCGTATCCCACAGCAATTACTCCCTTTACGCCCAGCAATAGCGTGCCCTTTGCTGCCCAGTCTCTGGAACTTCCAGTCCCATACTGGTCACCGGCTATTACAACAAGCTGCCTTTTCTCCTGTATGTATTTCATTGCGGCGTCGTAAACCGACATCTCTGTCCTGTCAGGGAAGTGGACAGTGTATCCCCCCTCCCTCTGCACAAGTTTGTTCTTTATTCTGTTATTGGCAAATGTCCCTCTCATCATAACTTCATGGTTGCCCCTTCGAGCACCATAGGAATTGAAATCTTCAGGGGAAACATTGTGTTGCAGGAGGTATTTGCCTGCCGGGCTATCCTTGCCTATAGCCCCAGCCGGTGAAATATGGTCTGTTGTAACCGAATCCCCAAGAACCAGGAGTGTATAAGCGTCTTTTATCACTCTTGGAGTCATGTCAGTATGCAGATCAAAGGCTTCGAAGAATGGGGGCTTGCGTATGTAGGTGCTTCCATCCTCCCATTTGTAAGTTGATCCGGTAGGGGCATTGAGTTTATTCCAGTCTTCGTTGTATGTATCGAGATTCCTGTACTTTTCCACGAACATTTCCTTTGAAAGATACTTCTTTATGAACTCTGCAATCTCTAGGTCGCTTGGCCAGATATCCCTCAGAAAAACCTGTTTCCCATTCTTGTCCAGACCAAGGGGCTCCTTTTCCATATTTATTGTAACCCTTCCAGCTATGGCAAATGCAACCACAAGAATAGGAGACATGAGATAGTTGGCCCTGACACTTCTGTGGATTCTGGCTTCAAAATTCCTATTACCTGATAGCACTGCTGCGGTGTTCAGCGAATTCTTGGAAATTGCATCTTCAATTGCCGGATCAAGTGGCCCACTGTTGCCAATGCAAGTTGTGCAGCCATAGCCTACCAGGTTAAACCCAAGCTGGTCAAGGTATTTCTGGAGGCCAGATTTTTCCAGGTATTCAGAAACTACCCTGGAACCCGGAGCCAGGCTTGTTTTTACCTTTGGATTAACCTTGAGGCCAAGCTCGACGGCCTTCTTTGCCAGAAGTCCTGCGCCTATCATTACATGGGGATTGCTGGTGTTAGTGCAGCTAGTTATAGCTGCAATTACGACATCGCCATCACCTATTGTGGTTTCCTTCCCCTTTAAAGTTAACGGAACAGTCTTAAGAGAAACTTGTACTGCACCGCTCTTGTTTTTGGTGAATGATCCAGATTCTTCCATGAAGCTCAGGAAACTATCAGAAATTTTGTCAAGATCCACCCTCTGTTGTGGGAGCTTTGGGCCTGAAACGCTTGGTTTAATCTTTGACAGGTCGAACTCAATTATCTGGGAATATTCAACATTTTTCTGGGGCCCAAAAATGCCCTGTTTTTTCAGATATTCCTTTACTATCTTCAATTGGGCCGGCGATCTGCCAGTCATTTCCAGGTAATCCATTGTATTGTCATCAACCGGGAACAATGCAAGTGTTGCACCATACTCAGGGCACATGTTGGATATTGTTGCGCGGTCCGGGGGTGTAAGGCTTTTCACTCCTTCGCCGAAAAACTCCACAAATTTCTCCACGACCTTATTTTTTCTGAGCAACTCAGTTATGCTAAGCACGGCATCTGTAGCTGTAACACCAGGCTTAAGGGAACCTGAGAGCTTCACGCCCACAACCTCAGGAACTTTGAAAGTAACTGGCTGATCGAGCATTGCAGCCTCTGCCTCTATTCCCCCTACTCCCCATCCAACCACACCTATCCCACCAATCATGGTTGTGTGGGAATCTGTACCCACTAGGGAATCTGGGTAAAGGAACGTTCTTCCTCCGTTTTCACTCTGCATTACTACATGGGCAAGATATTCAAGGTTTACCTGATGTATGATGCCAACTGATGGAGGCACGATTCTCAGGTTTTTAAAGGAGTTCTGAGCCCACTTGAGAAATCTGTACCTTTCAGTGTTCCTTTCAAATTCCTTCTTCCTGTTCAGGTCTATGGCATCTGGTGTGCCGAAATAGTCCACCTGCACAGAGTGGTCAATCACAAGATCCACGGGAATTTGAGGCTGTATTACCTCTGTGCTCTTTCCCATGGCGCTGGCAGCCTCTCTCATGGCAGCAAGATCAACTATGGCTGGAATGCCAGTGAAATCCTGCATGATGACTCTGGAAACCTTGAATGGAATTTCCCAGTC
This sequence comes from Thermoplasmataceae archaeon, assembly GCA_038883835.1. Classification (GTDB taxonomy): domain Archaea; phylum Thermoplasmatota; class Thermoplasmata; order Thermoplasmatales; family Thermoplasmataceae; genus UBA447. The sequence goes on along the minus strand of JAVZLI010000008.1, from coordinate 5,630 downwards.
GCCAGGATTCTGTGGATTCCAATTAAGAAGCTTTTCCACATCATCTTCGCGAACCGTTTTTCCGTCAATATTTCTAATTAGGGATTCAAGTATGATACGTATTGACACCGGCAACCTGCTTAGGTTATATCCCTCTTTTTCAAGTTCCGGCAGGGAATAAAAGAAATAACTTTTGCCATCAAGCTTGAGTGTTGATAACTTCTGAAATTTGCTTGACATGACCATCATATGGTAATTCTGCAGACCTAATTATTGTTTCCCAATCTCCTTTCCAGTTAAATCTTAATATTCCCGATCATAACGAGATGAGAAGAAAGCATACAGCGTAGCTCTATTAGGCATTTTTCAGGCATCCAGCAAAATCATCTTAATAGATTTTAAGTATAATAGTTGCAATGACCATGTATGACATCAATCATAAAAAATGTGGAAATACTTGAGCTCGGGGAAAAGGGGCGGGAAGTCTCGTCTCCTTGGAGTTCGACCATTCTTTTGGTACGGCTAACCACGGACGATGGCATTGTTGGATATGGTGAGGCACCAACAACCCTAATGACACTTCCTGTAAAGGAAAGCATGGAAGAAGTGAAAAGGTTCTTCACCGGCAAGGATGTCTTTAATATCGAAGCAAATGTTAGGGAATTTTACAAGCACTCATTTTACCTTTCCAGATCAATGGAGGCAACATCAGCACTGAGTGCTTTTGAAATAGCAAGCTGGGACATTATAGGGAAGACCCTCGGTTCACCTGTATTCAAACTTCTTGGCGGTGAATTCAGGAAGGAAATGAGGGCATATGCCAATGGATGGTATTCAAACTGCGTGACGCCTGAGGACTTTGTGAAAAAGGCAAAAACTGTTGCATCTAAGGGCTTTAGCGCTATGAAATTTGATCCCTTTGGCCCCAATTATGATTCTATTGACAGGAACGGAATTGGAAATGCTGTCGAGATCGTTTCAGCAATGCGAGGCGAACTTGGTGATGATATTGACCTGCTCATAGAATGCCATGGCAGATTTTCGCTCAAGGCCGCGATAGATGTAGGTACAGCGCTGGATCAATTTGAGCCGCTCTTTATTGAGGAGCCTTTGCACCCAGAACTGGAAATCGGACTCCTGGAACTGAAGAAATATATAAGAACACCTATAGCTCTAGGAGAAAGATTGCTCAACAAAGCTGATTTTGCTAGATACATTTCCCAGGGCATGGTCGACATAATTCAGCCGGACCTGACAAACTCACTTGGAATACTCGAGAACAAGAAGACGGCTGCAATAGCAGACGCCTTTGGCATTCCGGTGGCTTTCCATAATGCATTTGGGCCCATACAAACGGCTGCTACTCTAAACATAGATGTGACAATACCAAATTTTCTGATCCAGGAGAGCTTCGAAGCGTTCTGGCCAGATTGGAAGAAAAATCTTGTAAAATCCGGATACACTCTTGAAGATGGGAAATTCAAGCTTTCGGGGAAGCCGGGTCTTGGAATAGAAGTGGACGAGAAAATCATAGAATCAAATACAGTAGAGGGAATGGAGCCATTTGACCAGAATGAACCTCCATGGGTGGTATCTGGGACATTTAAGGCCAAAGAGTGAAATAAAATGGAAGGGGAGAAGGTTGAAGTTCAGGACGGTTCGCTTTCTTCCCTCATAAAGATGAGGGAAAAATTAATACAAGATATGATGGAATGCAAAAAGCTGCTTGATGATCTAAACAGCAGAATTTCTGAGAACATTTCCAGCATTGGAAAAGCCACCCCACCTCCAGATAATAATGAGGAATCTAAAACACCAATCGGAATTAGCAAGCTTGATTTGCTCCTCAACGGAGGTATCCCGTCCCCATCAAATCTCATAGTGAAAGGGGCGCCATATTCATCGAAATTTGTCATCTCCTCAAGCTTCATCGCAAACTCGCTTTCGTCAGGGTATCCAGTTATAGTTTTCCTAATTGACAGGGATTGGAACTCTTTTAATCTAGATCTAGCACGGATTGGATTTTCTGCTGATCCTTTTCTTTCAAATGGCATGCTCACTATCCTAGATGCCTTTTCACAATCTGTGCAAATAGAACCCCGCGAGAAGAGGCTAATGCAGATCGATTCTCCCAGCAATGTAAGCAATTTTCTCAAGGCAGCTGATCAGCAGTGCACTAAGCTGAAAAACTCCTTTGGGAGCTACAGGTGCGTCGTTATTTCATTGACAGGATGGATTGCATCGACGGATCAGAAGATTTTTTCAAGGGCCATACAGCATTTTACACACAGGAGAAAAATGGATGGTGCTACTGGCATTTATCTTCTGGACGGCGGAATATATCCTGACGCTCTTTATGAGGAGATAAACTATTTCATGGACGGTTCCATCGAATTGACGCTCCAGGGAAATACCGAGTACCTCAGGGTTAGAGGAATTCCAGATGTGCGCACACGGGAGTGGGTTGACGTGAGGCCGAACGGAAATTCCATAGAACTCGGTTCATTCAACATTAAGAGGGTAAAATAATACGGCGTACAAAGTTGTGCAGAAATATTTAAGTATTAATAACAAATAAGCCTCTCATGGAACAGGAAATACAGAAAAAGACCAAATGGGTATTTGATAAATCACATAGCTCGGCTGAATTCTCTGTACGTCACATGATGATTTCCAACGTAAACGGCAGGTTCAACGAAATGGACGGTTTTATAACAGGGACGCCCGAGGATCTCGAGCATGCGTACGCTGAGGTGGTGATCAAGGCAGCCAGTGTTGACACACGTGACCCGCAGAGAGATGGGCACCTCAAATCTCCAGACTTCTTTGATGTCAATAAGTACCCTGAGATCAGGTTCGTGTCCAAAAGGATCAAGAAATTATCAAAGGATCAATACAGCATTGTTGGAGATCTTACAATAAGAGGCGTTACCAAAGAGGTTGAACTCAAGGGCACTTTTGAGGGAAGCCTTAAAGACCCATGGGGAAAAACGAGGATGGGGATAACCGTTGAGGGCCAGATTGACAGGGAAGATTGGGGGCTCAAATGGAACACCATACTTGAGACCGGTGGAGTACTGGTTGGGAACAAAGTAAAAATCACTGTTCACGTAGAAGCCGTGAACCAGTGATTGCAACTTTTAGAATTTTGCTACTCAGTCTGCCCGTCATTCATCATTTTTCAGTCTAGGCTGAAATCATCACAGTAGCTTTATTGCATATTTTTTGCATATATTAATTTGGTGTGCGGCTTCGTTGCAACGGATGCCTCAATCATTTCCTCGCAGTAACCTTTGAAAATGACTCAATCGCAGCGCGGATCTCTTCAACCGAAGCCGAATTCTCAAGCGTACTGATGTCACCAGGAACTTGGTCAAGAGCAACAGCCTTAACAACCCTCCTCATGATCTTCCCACTCCTGGTTTTTGGCAATGACGACACAACATGTATCTCCTCGGGCACGTATATCGGCCCCAGGGTTTCACGTATTCTTTTCCTGATTTTGGTGGCTATATCGTCATCAGTGGAGTACTGATCCTTTACAACGACGAACGCGACTATTACCTCACCCTTAACTGAATCTGGCCTCCCGAAAACCGCAGCTTCGGCGATCTCCTTAGAACTGACAAGTGCATCCTCCACTTCTATTGTTCCAAGCCTGTGGCCAGATACATTCAGGACTTCGTCAGCCCTTCCCAGCAACCAGTAGTAGCCGTCATTGTCCTTTATTGCATAATCACCACAGAAGTAGGCGTCATCATACTTGGAAAAATACACCTTCTTGAACCTTTCATCGTCACCATGCAGAGAAAGAATGAGTCCAGGCCATGGCTTCCTGAATGCAATATATCCCTTTTCCGATGGGCGTGCCTCCTTGCCTTCGTCGTTGAAAACAACAGGATCAACACCGGGGAGGGGAAAGGTTGCCGAACCTGGTTTCAATGGCGGAATGCCAAGCCCAAGAGCCGGAGCAATCATAAATCCGCCTGTTTCCGTTTGCCAGTAAGTGTCAATAATTGGGCAACTGGAGTGGCCAATGTTTTCATAGTACCATTTCCACGCTGCTGGATTTATGGGCTCTCCAACTGTGCCAAGGGTTTTAAGTGACGAAAGGTCATGCTTGCGCGGATATTCTTCCCCAAAGCGCATTAGTGTTCTGATGGCAGTGGGGCTGGTGTAGAGGATATTTACTCTGTACTTGTCAATGATTTCCCACATCCTGTCGGGCGAAGGGTATGTGATGGAACCTTCATACAGTATGGAGGTCAACCCCAGAAACAGCGGTGCAAAAACAATGTAGCTGTGCCCGGTTACCCATCCTATGTCAGCAGCACACCACCACCTGTCATCATCGTTTGGATCGAAAGCCCATTTCAAGGTGTTGGCGATCCAGACGGAATAGCCTCCGTTTCCGTGCACTGCGCCCTTTGGTTTTCCAGTGGTCCCGGAGGTGTACAGAATGTAAAGAGGATCATTGGAGTCCATCCACTCAGGTTCCACATAACTGACGGAATCCTTCACAACATCATGCCACCAGACATCTCTCTCCTCATCCATTTCCACCTCGTTGTGAGCCCTTTTTACCACAACAACGTTCTGCACTGTTGAGGTTTTCTGTAAAGCTTCATCAACTGTCTTTTTAAGCTCAACGATCTTGCCATTCCTGTATGATCCATTGGCAGTGACTACCAGCTTTGCTTTGCTGTCATTGATCCTCTCTGCCAGTGCGCCAGCCCCGAAACCGGCGAAAACAAAAGAGAATACTGCCCCTATCCTGGCAGCAGCAAGCATTGCAACAGGCGCCTCTAGTATCATTGGGAGATAGATCACTATGGTGTCTCCTCTCTGGATGCCAAGGTCAAGCAGCGCCTTTGCAAAATTGTTTACCCTTCTGTACAGGCCGTCGTATGTAACAATCTTTTCTTCTCCGTCTTCGGCAATCCAAATATAGGCTGCCTTGTTTCTTCTTTTTAGTTTCAGATGCCTGTCTACGGCATTATAAGACACATTCAGTTTGCCACCTACATACCACCTGTAAAACGGCTTTTTAGTGTCATCAAGAACCTTGTCCCACTTCTTGAACCAATCCAAAATCTCGGCATGCTTTGCCCAGAACTCCTCTGGATTTTCCATACTTTCACGGTATGTGTTTCTGTAATTGCTTAGATTAGCATGATAGAGCTCATGCATTGGCAGCACGCTATCCTTTCTGCCTGAATCCACCATAATTCAAAACTGCAAAAATCCTATATTAATATTTGTTAGGCCAATGAAAGAATCATGTTTTTATGGAGTGAAGGTTGCACAAAGTGGCCTTTTAATTTGCTGCTGCAAATTAGAAAATCGTTGTGTTTCATATTTGCATGTTTCCCCACAGATATGCTCTTGGGTTTAAAAATCGGTTGCGAAACGGGACATAGAATCATGACAATTTATAAAGGTTATGTGGTATAGAATTGCATATTTGGTGCATCACTCATTTGACAGATTATTTCAATTCAAATAACATAGTGCATTGAAACAGCATTCACCGCATTTTCTGGTATTTTTGTGCAGTGCTATCATCTTTTTGTTTTGCTGCCAAGAGGTTCAATGTCAGGGAGGTGTAGCTCATAGGCTGATTAACATTTATCTTGGAATTACTCTCATGA
>JAVZLI010000007.1:0-13344 GCA_038883835.1 Thermoplasmataceae archaeon | reverse complement strand
CAATTCTACGAAACATTGGCAGCCATTCTTTTCCTTATCCTTACACTGTTTCAAATGCAATTGATTTCATTACAAGAAACAGGTATGAAGGCAGCAGGCCTTTTGCCATTGATTTTGCAATTATGCATCAGGGAAAATTTTCTGGAATTATAGGAATCAGCGACATTGATTACGAAGACAATAAGGGGCACATTGGGTACTGGATAAAAGGAGACATGAGGGGAAAAGGGATAGCAACAGAATCGGTCAGGCTTTTATGCCGCTATTCCGCTGAAAATCTGAGGTTGCACAGGCTATATACCAAGGTCATCCACTTTAATTACCCGTCAGTGAAAGTGTTGCTAAAAAATGGCTTTTCCATTGAAGGTATTGAGCGAGATTCCATTTTGCTTGAAGATGGGTACCACAGTATGTTCTTATTCGGCAAGATTCTGGATTAGGTTGGTCCTCTTTGCAGCGGAAACTTTCCTGAAATTCTAATTTATTGATATCACACTCTCCTCGATCTAACCTTTCCTCGGCATTGCAGGTTTTTCAAATTCATTCCCATAAAGGATGCCCATAGGAAAACAATGGGGCAATTGTAGTGGGCGCCACTTTGGTTGCCTGAAGCGTGTCTGCTATTTTTCCGCGGCCCTACAATGGCAATATGTTTCTGATAGAATAGAGCTTTTGGCGTTTTGGCCAGGAAAGGCTGCATAAACGTCTTGGCAGCTGAAATACGCAAGAACAATAATTTTCAACAGTTTGTTTGCAATGATAATTGGTTTCATTACAGTTTTAATGTGTTGTTTTCCATAAAGACGGGGCGGCTATAACAACACTATTGATGTCCCATTGGTACATTCATCAGCAATTTCATGCATACAATGAAATTAATAGAACAAATACATGACAACTCATGGGCCTCAGCAAGAGGGATCTATCCCGGAAGAAAAAAAGTCTTGAAATGAAGCTCCAGGAGCTTAATGAGAGGGCTAAGAAGAATCCTTTGAACAAACAATTGCAGGAAGAAATCGCTGAACTCAAAAGAAAGATAGAAAAGGAAACCTGATTCATAGGCCGTTAAGCGTTTTTGCCTATGATTTGAGGGCCATTTGTACTAAAAAGCTAAATTTCTCGAATTATTTCATTAAAAATTCATTTTAAAGCTGAATTCCTGAGCAAATGCTTCTGCGGGAAATGCAAAATTGCTTGAGAAGCAGCAGGTAGATTTAAGTATTGGCAAAACAATCCAAAACTAAGCTGCTTGCAATGGACGATTACCATTTAATTTTGAATAGGATCGCGAAAGTGGATAGGTATAAGGGGCTCATGACTTTGCAGGATGAGGTCTGGGCACTAAGGAGCAAGTATCCATTTAGCGTCTTTTCCAACATTCGTGGAAGATTGGAGGAGAAGATCCATACGTTTGAGCACCCAAGGTGCGATCAGGTTGGAATAAATATTATATTTATGAACGGCTCGAAGAAAACACTTGAGCCGGAAGAATGCATTCAGGCGGCTCAACGCGGTATAAAACTATCTGATTTCATATTTACAAAATACCATCAAGCAGTTGACTATGAAATTCTGTCTGAGAACATAATTGGAACCAGCGACGATTCTGAGAAACCAGCCGAATCCGGATCAGACAAAGGTAAGGGAACTATGGCGTTCGAGGTCCTGCAGACAAGAATAGAATTTCTAATAAGGATGGTCGATCATATTAATGCACTTTATTCAGAAACAATTCCAAAGATTTCTGATGACATAAAGGACATAAACAGGAGGCTGGAAGAACTGTATAAAAAACTGGCAGATTCCAATAGGTAAGCTGCCATTCCCAATTCATTCCCAGCAACAGGAAGATAATGGTTATCTTGGTTGGCAATAATTCCATACCGATGAACGATGTTCAATTCCAGTTAAAAAAGGCCCATATAAGAAAGGCCATTGCAAGATTAAATTGCACCTATAAAAAGGATTAATTCTTTACTCCCAATAATCTACCATGGGCGAAAGAGTATCGGATCTTCTAGAGGAAGTCTCTGGTATAATGGGATATGCAAGCAGGATTGAACCGGAATCCATGAAGGCGTTTGGGGGCTTCAATCAGGCTGTGCTTAAACCCGGTCATCTCGACGTTAAGACGAAGGAGCTCATAGCTGTTGCACTTTCCCTTTCAAGCACATGCGAATGGTGCATTACCTACCATGCAAAGGCTGCACTTGCTGCTGGAGCAAGAAAGGAGGAACTTGTCGAAGCCGGAATGGTGGCAGTCTTAATGGCTGGAGCCCCTGCCCTTATGCATATGAATCTTCTGAAGAATGTTTTAGAAGAGGGCTGAAGGCTATTATTTAAGTTAATTTCTATATAACAACCACGGAAGATAGAACCCTGAGCACTATGGATGCTGTGAAGGGTGTGATCATTGGGCTGCAAAATCAGTCGATGCAAATTGCCATCTATAGGGAAATGACTTTTATCTTTCCACCTTTTCAACGTTCAGGACGTTTCCGTTTACTGATCTAACGACAACAGTGTCTCCTGCGTTCACGCCTGATCGACCAATGACGTTTATTTTCCAGTACTGTTCCGCTATCCTGGCCTCAATATAGGAATCGCTCGTCCTTGTCACAACCCCTACTTTGCCTATAATTGCCTCCATGCCAGTCTTCGGTCCCTGGCCAAAGGGGTAACGAAGAATTACCCTCGCTAACCAAGCACCCAGCATGAAGAATAGAACTGCCACTATCGCGATGGTTAGGTAATAGTTCGAAGTCGATACCATAAGAACCTACAGGGATCTCTTTCTCGGCCTGCCGGCATGCCTCCTGTTCCCTGGGCCCATATGGCCCATATGTTCAGAGTTGCCCTGGGAAAGCACACTAAGGGCTTGAGAGACTTCCGTAACACCAACAAGCTTCTCAGCGGCAGATTTTTCTCCAATAGAATTGAGCCACTGGATCACATGCCCCTGTGAGAGATGCCAGTTCACACAAGCTGGATCTTCCGATCCTAGGCGCCTCATCTCCGTCTTCAGCTCATCCAGGTCGTGTGCCTGCCCTTTAACAGCCCCATAGGATTTGAAATAAAAGGGCTCCATGCTAAACCTATGCTGATTAGGCATATTAATATTGCCCAAATTAGATATCCATAGGGCTGAGGAGAACTTCAGCGGTTTTCAGAATTTGTGCGAATTCTCCTCTGATTGTTGCAAGTGAGATTTCATGGACAGTATCTGGCGGTATCGCCATTCCATTTAAATCATGGGATTCAAATGAGGCTGTTGCATCCTGGACAACAATTGTCCTGTAGCCCATGTTTCCGGACATCCTTGCAGTCGTAGACACACAATGCTCAGCAGTGAGGCCCACCATAAAAATAGTGTCGATGCCATTAGAAATCAACCACTCATTTAAAGGAGTGCCAATGAAACAGCTATTGACATTCTTCTCCATGACAATCTCACCCTCTTTCGGTGCTACTTCCGCCTTAATTGAATTCCCTGGGTTTCGCGGGTAGAGCGGTGACAATGGATTTTTGGAATTATGTTTGAAGAAAATAATGGGCAGGCCAAATTTCCGCCAATGGGCCAGCAGTAGAGAAATGTTTCTCTCTGCAAAGGGATTGCTGCGCGATCCCCATACCGGATCGTCGAAACCTTTCTGAACGTCAATAACAAGAAGCAGCGATCTCCTGGAGAGAACAGGCAAACGCTGATCGAAATTGCCTTCCTCCTGTGGTCCATTGAGTTCAGCATTACGGGTAAGCATATTCCATACCTTAATGGACAAAACACTATTAAACATGGCCCACTGCGGCGGTCGCAAGGGCGTCGGTGAAAAAAATATTCACCCAATATCTTCGTTCTGAAATAAATTGGATTGATCTGTTCCGAGAACAGAGCTGTCACGAGAACCTGGGCAACTTCAAATTCTGCAGCCAGTGGATGCCAGTGGATTATAATCGCGAAGCATCCATTCCGGGGGAAAGGCCATGGCGCAATGACCAGTGAGGCTCAAGCGCGCAGAAACGAAACAAAAACTCAAGCTAGCCTGATAAAAAGAATGATGTGTCAGGTACGCTCGTATTTTCTCAGATAAAAAATCCCCATCTCTTCTCCCTTTGCTGGAAAGTACCGGAATGGTGAAAGGATAAGATCAAGATCCTCTTCCGAAAGGCGGATTTCCAATGGAGGGCCAATTCCGGTATCAACCTTTTTGAACTCCATGAAAATAAGTTTGCCCGGCCTAATTTCTTCAGAAAGCTGCCTAAGAAGGTTTTGGCGGCACGAAAGATCATGGAAGCTGTTCACGAATATCACCTTTGAAAAATTAACCTTAGGCAAGCCTTCACAGACATCTTTCCTGTGCTTTCTAATATTTGTGTTATCTGGTACCAGCTTCATGGAATCATGCTGGGAATCAAACGCATGAACTTCACTTACGAACGGAGACAGGAGCACTGAATAATATCCATCACCTGCTCCTATATCTGCTATGATGTCAGTCTTTTCAGGGGCAACGAACTTTATGAATCTGCCTGGGTCAAGGAATTGCTGTCGCATTAACGCGGTTCTTTCATAATTGAAGTGGTGCATGATTGGTTTAACACTTTATGCCTAATATGTTCTCCGTCATGGATTGATTTATTTCCATATTCCTATTACTAACCTGCATGAAGATAGGCATCACAGCAGGCTGCCCAGCAGGCATTGGCCCTGAGATTGTAGCCAAATCATTGCAACACCTTACCGGGAGCCTCGACAAATTTACAGTTTACTGCGATCTTGAGGATTTTAGATCCATCTGGAAAATGGTCAATTACAGTGAAATTCCGGATGAACTGGAAATCCATGATGTTGGGCATTTTCCCTTTAAGTACGGTGAGGCTGGGATCGGAGCCGGTACAGTTGCATACAGGAGCATTGAAAGGGCAGTGCGGGATGCTCTTGATGGCAGGATAGATGGAATAGCAACTGCTCCGATCAACAAGGAATCGTTCAAGATGGCTGGCAGCAAATTCATTGACCATACCACAATGATCAAATCCCTGTCTAGCTCTTCCTGGCTTGAAACAATTTTTGAAACTGGGTCTCTCCGGGTAAGCTTCCTCACAAAGCATATTCCGTTCAGAGAGATCATCGATCACATAAATGAAAATGAAATATACAATTCAATCAAAAGGGGAGACCTATCGCTCAGGTTACTGGGTTCCAGAAAGAGGAGGATCGCCATAGCAGCCCTAAATCCCCATGCAGGGGACGGTGGCATCATGGGTGATGAGGAAGAAAGATTTATCTCACCAGCTGTGGAGCATGCCAGGTCAGATGGAGTTGAAGTTACTGGCCCTGTCCCTGCTGATTCAGTTTTCCACAGGGCAATATCAGGGGAGTTCGACCTGGTCATATCGCTCTACCATGATCAGGGGCATATCGCTGCAAAAACCCTGGATTTCTATGGAACAGTCAGCATGAACATTGGATCGCCGTTCCTTAGGACATCAGTGGACCATGGGAGCGCCTATGACATAGCAGGAAAGAACATGGCGAGGCACGACAGCATGCTTCTGGCCATTAGGAAAGCAATGGAATACTCCCAAATTTACCGGAAAAACTACCGATCCATCTTTTCCGATGCTAAGAACCAGGCCTAATTCTTGAATATATCCTGACGGATATGCCAAACAAGACAGCCATTATTGCGACAATTACAGCCAGAGAAATTGGCGCGCTGCCCATACCTGACCCGAGAAGTGCATCCCTGATGGAGTTGCATATGTAGCTGAGCGGGTTTCCTGCAGATATCATCCTAAGCCAGAATGGCGTTGATTGCGTTACTGGATAGAATGAAGTACTGGCAAAGTCGAGAAAAAAGAACAATACTATTGTTATGGTGTTGTATGCCTGCATTGTTTTTGCAAACACTGAAATTATAAGGAAAAGAGACGAAAAGAGAATGGTACCAGCGACCAGGGAGGTGATAAATACAAGTGTGGAAAGCATTGAAAAGTAAAGATGCACACCGAGCTCAGCTGCAAGCCCCATCATTATAAGGCTGCCTCCGAGGGAGAAAAATACTGACACCAGTACAATGCCCATCAGGTAATCTGATCGCCTGAAGGGGCCCACCATAAGCTGTTCAAACATGCCCCACCGCCTATCCGACCACAAGAGCCCGCCGCCAATGTTTCCGCTTGTGAGTGTTTGCATTCCAACTATTCCTGGAGCAAGAAACGCGGTGTAAGATTCTACGTGGCCTGACAGGTCTATCCCGGGCACAATTCCCTGAAACATCAAGCCAAGCACAAAGAGGTATAGTGCTGGCAGCCCAAGCAAAAAGGAAAGAGTGCCCAGATCCACATTCACCAGAATATTCCTGATTGTAAGCCTGATAAATGCGGGCAGCCTCATTCCTTTACCACCTGCATGAATACATCATCAAGAGAGGGTGTTTCTGCAAGGATTGATTCTATTTCTATTCCAAGGCCGGAAAGCTTTTGCACCATCTCTGAAACGAGCTTTCCAACCTGGGACGACACTGCCCACAATCTTCCATTTTCAACCGCAAAGCTATTGACAAGTGTGGATCCACGAAGATATTCCCTGATGTTGTTAACTGTGGATGTGTCTATTTCAGAAGTGTAAAGGATTTCAACCTTCTTTAAGGACCCATATCTTGACTTGAGATCGGAAGAAGTGCCTTCTGCTGAGATTTTGCCTCCGTTAATTATTCCAATCCTATGGCAAAGATAGTCTGCTTCCTCTAGATTCTGTGTGGTAAACAAAACAGTGAGACCATTCTTAGCTTTTTCCGATATGAAATCAAGGACCTTTCTTCTCATGATTGGATCCATTCCAACTGTTGGCTCATCGAGAAATAGGATCTCCATATCATGGATGAACTCCCTTGCCACCTGCAGCCTTTTCTTTTGGCCTCCAGAAAGTTCAAAGACTCTCATTTTCCGTAGGTCATTTAATCCGAACAATTCGATTAGTTCCTCCATCCTGTCATTCGCAATGTGTTTTGGTATCTGCCACAACAACGAGTAAATCCTGAAATTCCCCTCTACAGTTGTAAAGTCATATGCTTCACCCTGCTGAACGACACCAATCATGGATCTGATCTTCCGCGGGCGGCTTGTTACATCAAGCCCCAAAATCTTCACTTCACCAGAAGTGGGAGGAATAAGTGTGGTCAATATCTTTATGGTTGTGCTCTTTCCAGCGCCATTTTTGCCAAGCAACCCATAAATTTCCCCACGATACACATTGAATGAAAGGTCATTTACTGCCAGGTTTTTGCCATCATAGGATTTCCTGAGATTCTTTACGAGAATTGCAGGAGATCCATCATTCATAGAAGTTGATTTAAGATTATTTCATAAATGTTTCATTGCTTAAACGCGTCAGAGGAGATCATTTATCATTGCAACAACAGCAGCTGCAAGCTGTACAGCCTCTTCATGAGTTCTCCTGTCAGGTTCCTTATGCCTTATGGTATCCCAGACCTCATTCAGTTCCTCAAATACCACAGCAATGGCTTCATGCTTTGATCTCATAGGGCCGTATTTGCTATAGGCGTTTTCCAGTTCGGCTGAGATTTCCTTGAATATACCCTCTATTTTCTTGTCGTTAAGACTGTACCCCAGTTCAATCACCAACCAGGATTATCCTGCTGCCATAATAATCGAACTGAAACTCCTCCTTCCTGAGTTCCGGAAGATTTCTGATTATATCTCCATGTGTTTCAGGAGGTGCAAGCAGGAGCAGGAATCCTCCGCCTCCAGCTCCGATCATCTTGCCTCCGATGGCACCGTACTCAAGAGCTTTTTCGTAGCAGCTATCTATCCAGTTGTCAGTTATTCCGCTTGCAAGCTTTCTCTTCTCCATCCAGTTTTCATGCAACAGCTGGCCGAGCCTGACCATGTCGGAGTCGTTTATGCTTTCCATTGCTTTATAGACAAGGTCTCGCATCTTGTTGTAGCTAGCTATATTATCATTTACCTTAGTGCTCTGTTCCCTGTGGATGTCAGTAGAGCTCCTTTCCTTTCCAGTATAGAGAAGCAAAAGCCACTTTTCGAGTGATTCTCTCATTGGTTCGGTCATTATTACTGGCCTGACAACCACCCTCTCATCACTGAAAAATTCCATTTGCTGGATTCCGCCATAGGCAGCAATGTACTGATCCTGTTTTCCACCTGCCTCTCCAAGAATCTCCCTTTCAATTTTCACAGCCTCACGTGCCAGTTGGTCCGGAGAAGCGTGTTCTCCACGGTACGCGTGAAGCGCATTTAGAAGGCCAACAAGGAAGGTGCTGCTCGAACCAAGGCCAGTCCCACGGGAAGGTATGTCCGATATGCTCACAATTTCAATTCCACCGTCAATCCCGAGAAGTTTCAGCGCCTCCCTCACTGTTGGATGCTTTATCTGGTCAACCCTGTCCACTATTTCCGTTACTGAGTAACTTACCCTTATTTTTGTGTCGAATTTCTTGTTAATCACCACGTAGATATATTTGTTAATTGCTGCCGATAGAACCGAACCGTGGCCGTTTGCCCGGTAGTAAGCAGGAATATCAGTCCCACCCCCAACAAAGGTGATTCTTAGTGGGGTACGCGACATAATCATTCGTGTCTTCATTCCACCACTTCACTGGTAATATTCGTTTATAAGATTCAAACCAGTGTCAAGATCAATCTTTGCCTGGAATTTAAGTTTATCCTTTGCCTTGGACATGTCGGCGAGCGTTTCGTGTACGTAGTTTTTTACAGGCATTGCCACGTACTTCGGCTTGATATCTTTCATCAGTATCCCATTGAGCTTGTCAACCAGTTCGTTAAGGCTGTAGTTTCTGCCGTAGCCGACGTTAAACACATCGAACCCCTTGATGTCAGCTGCCCTTATGAGTGCGTCAACAACATCTGACACAAATACAAAATCCCGACGTTGTGTCCCATCTCCGTAAATGACCGGGCTTTCCCCTTTTTTCATGGCCCACAGGAACTGCGTTGCAAGGTTGGCGTAGCCATCCTTTGCCCTCTCCCTATACCCGTATACAGAGAAGAAGCGCATTGCCGCCACGTTCACTCCATGAAGATCTGTATAGAGCTGGCCAATTCTCTCGCAAGCGATTCTTGCCTCCGTGTAGTAGTCACTTACCTTTGGCACGATGGATTCCCGGTGTGGCGGGTCTATGCCGTTGTAAATTGAGGAAGTAGATGAAAAAACAACGTTTGAACCAGCTTCCTTTGCATATTCCATTACTGCAACCATTCCGGATATCACTTCTGATACCAGAAAGGGGTTGTTCCTGTACATGGGAGAGGCAGAATAGAAACCTAGGTGGAATACGACATCTGCATCATAACCTGTTTTATTGATGTTCTTCACATCGTCATTGATTACCCTGAGGTTCTCTGATTCCAGGTCCTTGAGATTATCGAGAGACCCGGTATGCATATTGTCAATGACAATAACCTCATTGTCATCAATAAGGGACTTGACAAGATTGGAACCTATGAAACCAGCGCCACCAGTGACAATGACGTTCTTATTCTTCATTGAACCGGTTAAAATAACAACGTTAAAAAACCTGCCTATGGATTCAACCGGGAACCGCATGTGGTTCCAAAATTCTGCCGTCCTTCCTGAACATCAATGCGAAGATTGCTGACGAGGCAAAACCATACACAGTCACCAGTGCCCACAGCAGCAGTGGTGACGAAGTAATGGTGAATGCAAAGCCGCCAATCAAGGGGCCAATGGATCGGCCGAAGGAAATGAATGCATTAAATATCCCCATATTCTTGCCGATATTTTCTGGCCTGGAAAGCATCGTAACCATTGTACTTCCAGTTGGAAAGGAGAGATCCTCACCTATGGTGAGAATGGCAGTGGAGGCAACGAACTGAAAAATGTTAATATCAAACCCATAGGAGAGAAAGCCGGCCGAATAGATTAGTGTTCCAGCTAAATAGGAGAAGTAATTGCCTATTCTTTTGGAGACTCTGTAGATAAGGCCCTGTGTTAATGCTACCATTGTCCCGTTTGTGAAATATACAAGCCCGAGACCGCCAAAGCTAAGATCCGCAATTGATCTAGCATAGTTTGAAAGTGTTACTGTTTCCTGGGATTGCACCATAAACAGGAGGAGGGCAGTCAAAGAGAGTATTAAAACAGCCCGGTTGCCTGTGAAACCTATGTTTACCTGGCCTAGGCTAGTAGGCTTCTCGTGGACCAAAGCCATTATTGCAATGGACACAATGCTCAGTATAAATCCATAAAGGAAGAGAATCTGGAATCCCATAAACCCCACTAGAAATCCTCCAAAGGCAGGTCCAAGGCCCCAGCCAATGTTGTTCCCTATCCTCAGTATTGAAAAACCCTTCAGTTTTATTGTGCTTATCCTTGATATCAGAACATTTAGGGGCGATGACTGTAGGCCATTTACTGCCATCATAAGGATTATCCATATCGAATAAACATCTCCAGATGTTCTGATTGCGGGAATGAGCTCCGCCAATCCGAACAGCATGATTATCGACGCGTAGGAAAGAAGGATGATCTTCTTGGCAGGAATTCTATCCGTAAGCACCCCCGAGTAAAACTGGAGGCCCATTGATAAGATACCGCCCCCTGTAAAGACAAATCCATCAGAAAGATATGTCAAATGCAGGTAGCTGTGGATATATACAGCACTAAATATCCATATTGGAGCATATGCAAGCCCCCTGCACATTGAGGCAAAGCTCGCGAGGTAAATATCCCTCATCCGGAGGGGAATATGGCCAATGAAATAAACTTAGTTCAACAGGATTAGACAAGATTGAGGTAATTGCCCATTATGGTAACAATCATGCCTATAGCTACGAGGACAAGGACCCAGAAAGGTACATTTCCGTTCACTGATTTT
This sequence comes from Thermoplasmataceae archaeon, assembly GCA_038883835.1. GTDB lineage: Archaea > Thermoplasmatota > Thermoplasmata > Thermoplasmatales > Thermoplasmataceae > UBA447. The sequence continues at coordinate 2,446 of JAVZLI010000007.1, read as the reverse complement.
CCAACGCCTGCCCCCAGCCCTGCGAGGGAAATAAGAGCAAGTGCGACCGCGATGAAGCCGCCTGATGTTATGATCATGCCGCTGACCAGCGGGATAAGGGATCCACAGAAACCGCTGGCTGTCGAAACTGACGTCCCCAGGGCAGCTTCCATCAGAATGTCCTTCCCTATTTTTCCCCTCAGAAGATAATCTGGAGTTCTGAGGCCCAGCTGCCTTGATGTACGAGATAGCTCCGCCCTGAGCCTAGAATACTCAGCAATAAAGAAGCTGAACCCCCCAACAAAGGCAGAACCTGTTGCCACCCTTAATACCAAGCTGAAATCAAAAGACTCCCCTGAAATCAGGGTTCTTGAAATCAGCATAAGTGTTGTTATAATGCCGTCGGACAACCCCAGAGTCAGTGGAAAGAGAAGTGCGGGTCTATTCATTTCTTCTTATGCTTTCCACTATGCGCTTACCGAGGACTATCTCATCCACACTGTGTATTACAGCCCCGGTCTCTTCAATGTTGCCAATGAGAGAATCATAGTCAATCCCATTGCCTTCTACAGTAATTATCGTTCCCATGGTCTCCATATCCATCTCAGTAACGCTGACATTAACAGCCTCAACACCCTGAACTTTCTCTATGGCTCCAGCAAGTTCTAGGAGAGTGGGGCGGTTAAGGCCCTTATCAACATCTAGCACAACTCTTCTCACGTTCATCTTAAACACACGCTGTCAAATGTATGTCCAAATAAGGGCATTTCAATGAATAAATTTATTGATATGCCACCAGTAGGCTTCAACTCAGGTTGAATCAGGTGTTCCATTATCAGTGGCCCTGTTGGTTAATTTTTTCATGGCGATGTTAATCCTCCCGGCATATCGTGTCAGGTCAAATACAATAACGACCACAAACAGCGAAAAAATGACAGTCACGCCGAAGACTATCCCATCGAGGCTTCGGAGCAAGCCAAAATATGGATTTATCGCAGTAACTATAACAAGCACATAATACACAACTGCAATAGAAAACCCGTATATCTGTACGAGCTTTGTTATGAGGCCTGAAACAAACCTGACCCTTTCAAGGTCCATGGAGGGTTGGACTGCACGCTTCATGGCTTCGTAAAGGTTCTCAATATCTTTTCCTGCTACCTTTGAAGCCCCTTGAATACTTTTTTCGACGCTATCAGCAGATGATGCTTGCTGAACCACACTTTCTGCCATTTTGCTTGCGCTGCTGTTGACAAAAAAACCGAGAAGTTCCCTCATGAAATTCAAATTAAGGATGTTCTCCAATTCCCTTACCTTGCCCTCCAGCTTGGAGATGTAATCAAGAAAACCCCTTCTGATTACACGAGAAACTATGAATGTGAATATTACTATGGCAGTGGGTATTAGCAGGAGGATCAAATAATTATACATGGACTCAAGAGTAAATTCTACAACCTATTAAAATCTCTCAACAGTAGTGATCGAGAATTGATCTTGCATCAACTATCTCGACGTTATGCCAAGCTTCCGCAAATCCTTGAGAAGGAATTGCCCGGATTCTGTCAATTTAAACTTCTGCTTCGATCCAGCCTGTCCTATTGTCTGCAACAAGTTCCGATCTAGAAGCTCGTTGATTATTCTCTGAGCGGAATTGTAGTTAAGATTGCATTTGTAAATTATCCTGGTAATGCCAACGTCCCCGTATGATTCTGCAAGTTCCAGAATATCCTGAACTATCTTTGTGTGGTCACGCCTGTGCCTTTCTCCATGCAACTGTGATGCCGTTCCTCCGGAAATTCTAACCGATTCCCGAATGGATGGCCTCTTCTCACCATTGTTGATCTTTTTCCTAGACACTACGTCGTTTCCTATCCTTGTAACAGTCTCTCCATCCTTGAGCACGATTCCCTTCAAAATGGGTACAGAGAATATTCCGGATAGAAAATTTTCATAGGGCGAGGTTACCTGGCTTGATACAACATATTTATTCCTAAATCCTAAATCTTTAGCCCTAAAATACGTAAGCACTATTGTGTCAATCCTGTCACTTCTCGGCCCATTGAGAAGGTTTACAGGTATCACCTCTCCGGCAGATGATATAAGGGCGTAGTCGAACCTGTGGAGAATCCCATTCGAACCGCGCTTTTCATAATTTTCTACCAGTCTCCATTCTGACAAGTTGAATTCCATAACTCCTGCGTTTTGGGATTGTTTTAACCCCAGGGACGATTCGAAAATTTCCATTGAACCCACCGAGAATAGTAAGCAAATTAATACATGCGACCAAAGATATAAAACTCTTTTGTTTTTATATGCACAATTGCGTGGATAACATATTTCTTTTAATCTCAGAGCGTGGTGCTGCCTAAAGTCGTGCATTTCAAATAATTATTTTTTATGTTTTATTGTGTCAGCTATTGTCTGACAAAATTCAAATACTCTTATGTTAATGATAATACATGCGGGG
>JAVZLI010000006.1:0-13647 GCA_038883835.1 Thermoplasmataceae archaeon | reverse complement strand
CGTCAAGCTTGCCATCAGTAAGAGACGATGCTGGTGATGCCAACATTCCCCCACCAAAGTATCTTCCATTGGCAACAACAATCTCTATTGCTTCTGCATCATCATGCAACCCATTATACAGCAATTCAATTTCATAGGATGTCAGCTTCCATATTGATCCAAGGATGCCAGCATAGAACGAAAACCTGTTCCTTCTGTGTGAATTGACGTAGCGCATTACTTCCGCCCCGAATCCTACTTCCATGATGTTTATGAAGCGTCTTTTGAAAGTATTTGATTCTATGATTGCTGAGTCTATTTTTGTAAAAATTCCGGAAGTCAGGGCAGAAACCACCTCAGGTGCACCTGGTGATCCAAGGCTTCTCATGAAGTCAGATCCTGTGCCGGCCATAATGGGTGCTATGATGACATCCTTGCCGGCAACTGATTGGATTACCTCATTTACAGTACCGTCACCCCCAACTACGATAATGCCCTCTACTCCTGACGCTACCGCCTCAGCAGCCAATGATGTCGCGTGCCCTTGTGATTCTGTGTATACGACATCATGGGTCACATCATGAACCATTCTCTTTATGTCTGGCCATCCAAGGGGGGCCGATCTGAACCCTGCTGTTGGATTAATAATTGCCCTCACCTTCATATCACGTGCCCTCCATTTCAATGTGTTTCTTTACCATCCCCACCCTGGATGCGCCCGCGTCAAGTGTGTATATGCTCCATCCCTCCCTTCTCCTGACCACATCATCCAACGTCAGTGCGCATTCATATTGGAGGTCATATTGCACAGGATCACCAGTGTTTTCACGCAAGTAATCAATGACGGGAAGGCCATCAACATTGATGCTAATTCCCAGCCTTTTCATTACAAGCCTTGCAACTTTCCTTGCGGCAACCCTGTAGTCTGTTAACTTTCCGCCAAGGACATGTATTATCCCATCCCGCTCTACAATGGAAAACTCCCTGGTGGCTTTTCCGGGGTCTTCGCTGTTTGATACAAGGGGCCTGATCCCACAGAACGTAGTAATAACTGCATCTCTGCTGATCTTCCCAAATATGGCGGAAGTGCTTTCAAGAAGGTAATTAATCTCATCCTCCTTCACATCCCTGTCCTCAGGAGATTCAACGAAGTCATCCGTTGTGCCTATATGGTGAACCTCGCCTCTCGGTATTATGAATAGCTGCCTCCCATCAATGCTTGATCTGAAGGCCACCGCTTTGTTTACATGGATCAAATCACGAGGTATAACTATGTGTACCCCTTTGCTGAGTTTCATCTGTGGGATACCGGAGGCCATCAATACTGATGCAGTTTTTCCAGCCCATGGTCCAGTGCAGTTCACGATTAAGCCCGCGTTTATGGAGTAAGCCTTTCCAGTGAGGGTGTCAGTTATTCTTGCTAAGAATCCATTTGCAACTTTTTGAACACCTTCTAGGCGGGCATAATTGAGGCATACAGAGCCGCGGTTGTGTGCGGAGCATATATTGCTTATTACGAGCCTTGAATCATCAGTTATGGCATCCATGTAGGAGAAATATCCCAGCACTTCCCTGGGGTACTCCCCTTGATTCTTACGAAATGCCGGGATTTTGTGCCTGTGGCCCAAAAAATTATAAATAATAAGGCCGAGCATTATTTTCCATCTGTTCCATGAATTCCTTGTAATTAATATGTCGAATTCAATATCTTTCACTATTGGCGTGTGGTTCCTGAGGTAATCTCTTTCCCGTATCAGGTTTCTGACCTCGCCTATTCTTCCCTCTTGAAGGTATCTCAGCCCGCCATGAATAAGCTTAGAGGATGCTGAACTGGTCCCAGAGGCAAAATCTCCCATTTCAACGAGAATGGTCTTGAGGCCAATTTGCGAAAGTATGTTTGCAACACCTGATCCATTTATTCCACCACCGACCACAAGGACATCAAACCACCTGTTGGCCAGTGATAGAAGGTCCTCCTCTCTTGTCCTCGCTGAGAATTCCAGATTCTTCATTCAAATTCCACCATACATTGGATCCCTTAACCTGTGGGCCAATCCTGAATGGCTGCTGTCTAAATACGGCTTAAACAGAGACCCCATTCCATGATGATGTGTTATGGATCCATGGTTTCTCAGGAAGGCCCTCATAATTGCATCCCTTACAGCGTTGAGGGTTTCCATCTCCCTATCGAATTCCGTTGATATTACAAATGTAAAATAGATACATGCTCCCGTACGGTACAGGTGTGAAATATGAGCCATTATCACCCCATTGAAGCCATGCTCTTCCCGCATACCCGAAAATGTGTCAAGGACATCTCTGTGCAGTCCAGGCAGGAACTCCCAGTTCGCTGCGGTTTCTAGGGTATCGGGTATATAGCCAGCTTTCCACAGAGAGTTTGCAAGGCCAGGCCTGAGAAACCTGTCCCGTTCCCATACCTTAGCAGGAAAGCTGCCGGCATTAACCGATCCTGGCATGCCGGCTTTCCAAGGCAGATTATTGTTAACAACGATCAACATGCTTCCGTTGCCTACTCCTCTGGCATGAAGATAGCGGTAAAACAGCCTTTGCAGAAAGCCAGATTGATTGGATCTTATGGCGAATTCAGTCTCTGTTTCATCAAGGAGGCGTGCCACTGTTGGAAAGCCATCCCATGCTTCTAGTGCCTCAATGCCTTCTTCAAATGACCTAAAAAAGTAGCTTTGGTAATACCTTCTGTTCGGCAGCCTAAATATTTTCAGTGTCACATCGGTTATAATCCCTGTGCTTCCTGAAGCCCCAAGCGATGCTGCCAGGGCAGTGGTCCCGATAGATTGGCTGGGGACATTTACATCCTCAATTCGTCCAGAAGATGTAAGAAGTGAGACTGATAGAGCTATTTCGGAAATCCCGCCATATTGATTGGATTCCTGGCCCACAGCAGCTGTCGAAATCCATCCACCAACGGTGGAATAATGCAGTGATTCAGGATAATTACCGCAGGTATAGCCAGCCTTTTGCAGTGCAGATTCCAGGTCTGACCCAAGAACACCCGATCCTGCAGAAACGTAGTTCTTTCCCATAATTATATGGGAGAAATTTTTCATGTCAACTGAAATGGTAATCTTGCCATCTGCAGGAATAAGTGATCCGTTGACGGAGCTTCCGCCACCGTATGGTATTATGAGAAGTCCCGCTTCATGTATCTTCCGGAGATATGCCTCTATGTTATCTGGGCTTGGATAAAGGACTCCCGCAACAACACTATCTATCTTTCCGTGCTTGGCACGGAGAATCTCTGGAGATGATTTCCCAATGGAGTGAGATAAGCGTTTAGCAGGGTCAAGCACAACGCCTGTTTCCCCGATCAATTGTAGAGGAATCTTCGAAGGGAACATATTTTCAAAATCAGCGGAGATCTGAAAGTTCCCGTCCCACCTCTCTCCGTTCTTACCAATTTTCCTTGAAGCGAATTCAAACTCGCTTGAAAAATCCTTAGCGATATCATTTCCATATAGGACTGGAACCCTCATCTCTATCACCGGCATTGATCCAAATATCCGTTTAAACCATTATATGCATTGCCGGCTATGATCATGGTGTGTTTTATATTGCCTGTGCAGTTTCTAATTCTTGTTCCTTTAAACTGCAAGACCCTATCTACAGAAAGGCAGAGATGGGAGTTACCCTGTAACTGCAAGTGCAACACATGTGTATATCGCAAAGGTTTATTGAATTTGATTGCGGCCTCCTTCCGATATTCAGCGTAAAGATTGAAATTGAACAAGTTTTGCACAGTACGAGGATAGCGGGCCCGCCGGGATTTGAACCCGGATTATAGGCTCCGGAGGCCTAGGTGATATCCCTTACACTACGGGCCCTCTAGCTTTTGTATCCTATATCCCTAAGAAATTTTTTTCTTTCGCTTTTCCTCACATCATCCTCGATACCAAGCGGCGAGAAACCATCTATTACACCAAGTACGCCGTTTCCTCTCTGGCTCTTGGCTACCACCACTGTAAGAGGGTTTGCGGTAGCGGCAAATATCCGGCCAACTTCCTGGCAGTTCTTAATCTGATTGAGGACGTTGATAGGAAAAGCCCCTTTCAGCAAAATGATGAATGTATGGCCAGCAGCAATTTTTATTAAACTCTTTATCGCTGACTGAACGAGATCATTGTCGTTCCCCTCGTATCTGATGAGCCGTGGCCCTGAAGCTTCTGAGAAAGCAATGGCGTATTTGCAGGATGGGATCGACGTTCGTATGATCTCGTTAAGGTCCTCCACAGTCTTTATAAAATGGGAATAGCCCAGTATTAAATTTGCCCCTTCTGGGATTTCAACATCCACATAGTCTATATCCGCCATATCCATCTAATGACTTCTCTGTATTTATTATGCGTCATAAGTGCTTCTGGATAGTTTATTTAGTGTTTTAGAATCAGGAAACGGGAATGGATTTCTACGAAACTATTGGCAAAATGATAAACTCTGGGTCGATCAGAGACAAGGAGAGCCTGCAGAGGGAAAAAGTCATTCTTTCAAGGAAATTCAATCTGGACAGGGTTCCAAGCGACGTTGAAATCCTGAGATCGGGCTTCGTCAGCAAAGATCACGAGAAATTGCTCCGACTAAAGCCGACGCGTACAATTTCAGGTGTTGCTGTTGTTGCAGCAATGACGTCACCAGAGGACTGCCCCCATGGAAGATGCCTCTACTGCCCAGGAGGCGTATCAAACAATTCTCCACAGGCATATACAGGCTACGAGCCAGCCGCACTTCGTGGCAGGATGAACAATTACGATCCCTACATGATCACCTTTAACCGCCTTAAGCAGCTGGAAAACATCGGGCATGATACAAGCAAGGTTGATCTCATAATAATGGGGGGCACATTTACTGCAAGAACAGAAGAGTACCAGAGGTCATTCGTAAAGGGCTGCCTAGATGGGATGAATGGGTCAGTATCCAGGAGCCTAGAGGAGTCAATTGCAATAAATGAGAACGCTGCAAGGCGCTGCATTGGTCTAACAATTGAGACAAAGCCTGATTGGTTCCTTCAGCCACAGATTGACTTAGCATTGAGTTATGGGACGACCAAGGTTGAACTTGGGGCCCAGATTCTGGATGACCGCATACTCAAAATGAATGGCAGAGGCCACGGGGTAAGGGAGATAATTGAATCAACAAAACTTGCAAAGGATGCAGGCCTCAAAATAGTCTACCATATCATGCCGGGCATGTACGGTTCAGATAGGGATAAGGATATTGAAAGCTTCAAGCGGCTTGTCAATGATCCGGATTTCAGGCCAGACATGCTAAAAATCTACCCTACACTTGTTGTTAAGGGCACAGCACTTTTCAATCTCTGGAAGACAGGGCACTATACTCCCCTTGATACCATTGAAGCAGCCGATCTCATATCAGAATTCCTTCTCATGACACCTCCATGGATAAGGATTCAGAGAATGCAACGTGATATTCCCGTTGGATTCATAGAAGCAGGAGTAAAGAGGAGTGATATCAGAAACATAGTTGAGGAAAAGGTGAAGACCAGTGGATCTGATGTATGGGAAATCAGGCAGAGAGAGATCGGGTTCTCAGGAGGCATTTCTTTACCACCTTCCCCTGTCAGGCGTGATTACGAGGCGTCCGGTGGGCATGAGATATTTCTTTCATATGAAAATGGGAATAGAATTTATGGCTACCTGAGGCTCAGGATACTTCGTGGAAAAGTTGCAAGGCCCGAGCTGGAATGTGGTGCAATTGTGAGGGAGATCAAGGTTCTTGGCGAGGTAGTTCCAGTGGGGTCAAGGCCAGATGATCAGTGGCAGCACCGCGGTCTGGGCAGGAAGTTAATGGCTGAGGCTGAAACCATATCCAGGGATGAGTATGGGTGCGATGGGCTTGCTGTGATAAGCGGGATAGGCGCAAGGAATTATTTCAGAAAACTCGGATATGAAAGAGCAGGGCCATATATGTGCAAGTATTTTTAGGGATTCACACGCTGGGCAAAGAGCCGTTTCGACCACTGCCCAAAAAATTACGGGCCAGGAAATGTATCCGATGGTTCACATAAATATAACTTAAATACTAGTTCCTTATGAAGAGAGGAAACCGATGACTGCAGCTTTCCTGGCGGTTGGTTTAATCCTCCTCGGTTTGACTGTTTATCTAATCTTCACAATAATTGGAGCTGAGAGGTTGTGATCTCATCGCTGATGGGTGAATCTGTTGATTCACAGAGTAATTCTTCGTTCTGGACTCAGTTGTTTGCCCAGGACAGGCTTCTTTCGGGTTCAATTATAATTTTGCTATACATCATCATAGCCACTCTCTTTGCCCTTGCCATTTCAAATTACATAAAGAAGATATACAAGGGAGAGCCGACATGGCTGGACCCAGTGGCTGGGCCAGTAGTTTCATTTTTCGAAAAGCTGTTTCACGAAGGGCCGGAAAAAGAAATGACATTCAGGGGTTATTTCAAGACCCTGCTTCTTTTCAATGCTTATGCTGGAATTGTTGCTTTTGTTGTGCTTTACTTTCAGAATTTTATTCCCTTTTCACACACCACGTATAAATTTTCTCTCTCGCTGGCGTTTAATACTGTTTCGAGCTTTCTGACAAATACAGATTTGCAGCATTATTCCAGCCCATTTGATCTTTCATATTTTTCCGTAACTTTTGTTATAATTGGCCTCATGTTCCTCTCTGCCGCTACAGGTTTCGCTGCCTCAATGGCATTCATCAGGGGCATAATCCAGGATAAGGGGACGATTGGCAACTTCTACCACGATTTTCTGGTAAGCACTTTCTACCTCATTTTCCCGCTTGTTATTGTGTCAACGGTGATCCTTTTGCTCCTGGGAGTGCCCAGCACTCTTAATACCTATGTTATTGTTCATCCCTTCCTTGGGATTGGTTCTGAAAGCCTGCCCCTAGGCCCCGTGGCTCCATTTGAAGCCATCAAGAACATAGGTACCAACGGGGGAGGGTTTTATGCCGCCAACGCAGGGTATCCATTAGAAAATCCCAACTGGTTCAGCAACCTCGTGGAGTTCATCTGCTTCACCTTGATTCCCCTAGCTTCCCTCCTAAGCCTAGGAAAGGTGTTTGGAAGTAAGGGCTTTGGGAATATGCTGTATGGTGTTGTAATATCCATATTTCTGTTTACCACCTATCTTACCTTTTTCGGAGAATATGCTGGAATCCCTGCAATTACGTCTCTCGGAACCCTATACACTGGCAACATATTGGGAAAGGAAGTCGCCATTGGCATATCTCAATCTTCCATATTTTCAACAGGTGCTGTCTTTACGTCAACGGGTGCAGCAAACAGTGTACTCCTGGCTTTCACTCCAGCCGGCCTGATCGGGTTGTTTGGTAACCTTCTCCTGAACGATCCCCTTGGTGGCGTAGGGACGGGTGTGATGAATATGTTCACATACGTCATTTTCGCAATGTTCATCACGTCATTGATGATAGGAAAGCTCCCCGAACTCATGGGTTTAAAGATAGGATCGAGAGAAATACGGTATTCCACACTCTCCCTAGTCACTCACCCATTATTGATCCTTATACCATTTGGCATAACAATGATATTTCCATCACTCATAATAGGGGACCCAAACCCCAAAATAGACATCATTTCACAGATACTCTACGAGTTCGCTAGTGCAGCTTCAAACAACGGGTCAGAAATTGGCGGGTTCATGACAAATACGGCGTACTTCAATATCCTTGATGGGGTGATAATGATACTGGGTCGTTATCTGATCATGGGTTTGCAGCTTCTGATTGCACAATCATTCGCCTTCAAAAGCCCAAAGATACAATTTGGACGGAGCGTTGATCCTGCATCGCCCCTATTCGGCCTTATGCTCTTTTCTACATTGATTCTTGTTGGTGTGCTTTCATTTTTCCCCTTATTGGCACTCGGCCCGTTTCTTCAGTGGGCGAGGGACTTTAACTTCCTTACGGCGGTGATCCTCCATTGAATAGATTCCTTGAGACACTGGTTGATTCATTCGAAGGATTCCTTCCGACAAGGCTAATCTACAATCCGGTCATCTTTGTGACAGAAATAGCCCTGTTCATATCATTATTTGCCACTATATTTCCTTCTGCATTTGACCTCCCTGTTTCTGGCAGTTACGGGGAATTTTACATCTCTGTCGATGTTCTTCTTTTCCTGACAATTTGGTTCTCGAATCTCAGCCTATCTATTTCAGAGGGAAAGAGCAAGGTTATTACCTCATCCCTGAGAAAGATGAAAAAAGAGACACCGGCCAGGAAAATACTCGAGGATGGCAGAGAGGTCCAAGTTGATTATTCGGACCTTAGGGTAGATGACATCCTTGTGGTCAAGTCCGGTGAGACCATACCAATTGACGGTGAAATCATTAGCGGAGCTGGCTACGTTAACGAGTCGAGCATAACCGGAGAATCAAGACCCGTAAGAAAGATCAAGGGTGATAGCGTAACAGGAGGCACCCAGCTTGTGACAGATTCCATAAGGATCAGAGTTACCAACAACCCTGGGACAACATTCCTGGACAAGATGATTTCCATTGTGGAAAGTGCCAGGAGGGAGCGCACACCAAACGAGATCGCACTTAGCGTGTTTCTCTCTGGAGTAACCCTCATATTCCTGATTGTTGTTGCTGCACTTTTCTCTGCCTCCATTTTTCTATCAACAAAGCCAAATATTGTAATACTCATAGTCCTGCTCATTGCACTGATTCCCACAACGATAGGAGCACTTCTCCCAGCCATAGGGATAGCTTCAATTAACAAAATATCAGAGTTCAACGTAATCGCAAAAAGTGGAAGATCAATAGAGAATGCCGGTGATATTGACACAATAATTCTGGACAAGACCGGAACTGTAACCATGGGGGAAAGGGAGGCTGTCAGGTTCTACCCAAATAAGGGCGTGGATTACCATGAATTTGTTAAATTCTGCGCGATGGCCTCGCTGGATGATGAGACAAAGGAAGGAATTTCAATAGTGAAGCTGGCCGAAAAGGAAAATGTAAACATCAACAGATCTGATTTGGATGGGTTTAAATTTTTGCCATTTTCTGCTGAAACAAAATTCAGCGGGATTTCTAAGGACGGCGAGGAGATCATAAAGGGGGCCCTCAAGGCCCTGGTTGACCGCTTCAAGATTTCAGATATTTACATAGAGGGGCTATGCAAGGAAATATCCATGAAGGGTGGAACTGCTCTGGCAGTAGTCAGAAACAGTGAATTCATTGGCGTGATAGAGCTCAACGACATGCTGAAGCCAGGCATAAGGCAGAGGCTGGAAAGCCTGAAAAAGATGAACATAAAGACCATAATGTGTACGGGCGACGACGAGGCAACGGCCGCTTATATTGCAAGGGAAAGCGGAATAGACGAATACGTGGCAAATAGCACCCCAATTGACAAATTCAACGTTGTTGTGAAGGAGAAAGAACAGCAGAGGATGGTCGCCATGGTCGGTGACGGGACAAACGATGCTCCCGCCCTTGCCAAAGCAGATGTTGGGCTTGCCATGAACAGTGGGACCCCTGCAGCAAAGGAGGCCGCCAATATGGTGGACCTGGATAATGACCCAACAAAGCTTATGGACATAATATTCCTCGGAAAACAGGTTCTCATAACCCGCGGTGCTCTTACTGCATTCAGCGTTGCCAATGATTTTTCTAAATACTTTGTCATTGTTCCAGCAATCTTTGAAACTTTTCCGCAGCTTCAGTTTCTTAACATCCTTGGCCTGAGCAATCCCCTACTCGCAATCACATCTGCACTCATCTTCAATACGCTCATCATAATATTCCTGGTGCCCTTAGCCCTCCGAGGTGTACGTTACCGCCCATCGTCAATACAGGAATTGCTCAAGAGAAACATACTCATATACGGCCTCGGTGGCGTGGTGATGCCCTTCATAGCCATAAAGATAATCTATACATTCCTTCAGATAGGAGTTGCAGTATTATGATGTCTAAATTAAAACCGCTTGCCTTTGCTGTCATGTTTCTCTTCCTCTTGGGGTTCGTATTTCCCACAGTAACTTCAGTTATTGCTGACCATGCGCTCCCGTTTCAGGCAAATGGTTCGCTAATAAGATATAACGGCACTGTCTATGGTTCATATCTTATCGCCGAAGCTTTTAATGCCTCATTCTTCTTCCAGCCCAGGCCGTCCGCCATTGGTTACAACCTGTCGGAGTCTGGAGGGCCACAATATTCCATTGATAGCAATTACACTTTGAATCAATCTATTGAATACCTGCATGAGTTCTTGGCAATGAATCCACACATAAATGTTTCCCAGATACCATACGCAATGATAGCCCCATCAGCCTCCGGCCTTGATCCCAATATACCTGTGCAGGGTGCCGTTATACAGGAGCCGCGTATTGACCTTGCCATTTACGCCCTAATGAAGCCGCACAATATATCCGCTAGCAAATCAGAGATTTACAGCTTCCTGAACCTGACGGTTGGCAAATACGAAGAGCAGGACTTCCCGCTTTTTGGTTCCTATTATGTCAATACGGTCCAACTGAACCTCGCCATAATCCACTTTCTTCAAAAGAACGATGTCCTCCCGCCGAATGTCCTTGCCTAGCTATCTGCCAACAACTGCCACATCGCATTTGCTTCCCCGCACCAGCGACTTCAAGGTGCTGTTAATCCTAATTTTTCCCTTTTGATTCCTTTCTACCCCCATTATTATAAGATCAGGGCGCACTGACCTTGCAAGTTGCTCAACCTCGTCATTCAGGTTGTTCGAAATGTTAGGCCTAACAACTGTAATATTATCACCAAAGGATGATACGATCCCGGCAATATTTTCGAACAGCTGCTGAAAGCCATGTGTTCTTTTCTGATCATAGGATCGAAGGTCAGCAAGTATGATCTCAGATTGCAGTGCCTTCTTTAAATGCAGGGCAAAAGTTACCGCAGGCCTTGTGTTTATTGTTTCCGACAGCGGGACAAGGATCTTCCTGTAGGGAAATCTGCTGCCGTTGACGCTGAAAATTACGGTTGGTATCTGAGAGTTCTTTATGACATAGTCACCTATGGATCCAAACACTGAAGCTGAGAGTGGAGAACGCCTGAATGTTCCCATGAGAATAAAGTCATACCCTCTGCTGTTTGACTCCATTAAAATACCGCTCTTGACGGTCTTTGCGGTACGTACCTTTGGAATTACCTTTATGTTATTCTCCTTTCCCTCGTGGTATGCCCTTGTTATAACAGCTACCTTATCGCTCCATGTTACCTCACGAGTCTCCTCCTTTATGGTGAGTGCCGTTATTTCTGTTCCATATTCCCTGGCAAGGGCAAAGGCAATCTCAAGAACTATTCTAGACCTGTCCCCCCTTGCCATCGGGATTACCGCTCTGTCGAATCTAAATAGGTACGTCCGTGAAGTTTCGAACACGAGTAATATATAAACAATTATAAATATATACTTTTCATGTCAGACATGTGGTCGGAACCGAGGTCAATCTGTTGGTTCGAAGTTTAGCTGAGACTTATTTTACAACATCTACTTATAACAAGTGCCCTGATCGGACATGCCATAAGCATGACATATGTTATCATGATATGCCGGGATAGTGGTGCCATGGAAATAAACTGTGTAGTGATTGAGGGCAAACGTATATCTGGATACGCAAACCCAAAGGATCTGCTTACTATTGGTGGAGATCAGATCCTGGTCGTCGACAAGGATGCCATATACCACAATAGGCTCAATTTCAAACTATATGGTGAAGTCTCGAAATTCTTTGAGGTTGTCGTCATGAATTTTTCCAGAAATCTGAATGACCTGATAGATTCGCTTGTTTCTGGATGCCAACGAGTGGTGATTTCCCCGCATTCAGGAACCAGTGATCTCCAGAGGTTCCTGGAAATAACTGACCAGATCATTATGCCCGCATCTGGCGATCTGGAGGCATTCAGGGGGCTTGGGGGGAAATATGGTATTTCCGACGGTTTGATGCCCGGAGGCTTCGAGCTTGTTTATAATACCGGGCTGCCTCTTAAGGGGGATGTTTATTGTAACATAAAGGGGTTTCCTGATGAGATAAATAGGTTTCTCCGCAGATAGGAAATTGTCATCTTTGTGATAAATTATCCTAGTAAAAAATAAATACATAAAGAAATCTTACTTTAAATAATGGACGACGCTGGAAAGACGCGTGTTGAACCGTTCGTAGCCGGCTTATCCATAGTAAATCTGCTTTTTTCACTTGTTATGAACGTCTTTTCATTCACTATATTCTATGTTTTGATAGGGGCAGGGTATTCGATTTACATAGCAGCCACTGGCATCACCATAGGCCAAATAATTGTGGTTTTGCAGTCTGTTCCCCTGGGGCGGCTAATTGACAAAGGTTACTCATACATACTAATGGTCATAGGGAGCCTGGCATATGGTATTTTTATTTTTCTTATCTGGTTTGTGGGCCAATCCGCGCCAGCCATTGCAATAATCGCTATTCCTATTGTAATTGCAATGGCCCTGGCTACGCAGAATACCTTCAGGACTTCAATGAATTCCTTTGTTGCAAAGGCCGTGAAAATTTCCCTGATCGGAAGCCACTACTCCAGAATACTTACCATGGAAGCTGTTGGCAGTTCCATTGCAATGTTCTTCCTTATTCTGATAAAATCTCTTACATCACTTTCATTCTCTTACCTCATTTTTGGGGTAGCTCTGATCCTGCTTTCGGGTTCTGTCCTGCTTTTACTCTACTCCGAAAACAGGAGCGTACTCAAAATGGAGATGGCAAGCAAGAAAAGGCCCACATTTCGGGAGGGGTTAAGCCTTCTCAGGTCAAAGAGTGGATTTGTTGTCCCGCTCTATCTGACTAAGATTTGTATGGCAATAGGGCTTTATGGATTTTCCTATTACTTCATAATAAGCGGGCAGGATATAGGGATAGCACCAGTTTACTCTCTTCTAGTTCTCGGGATAACACTCGCTGCCTCAACAGCCTTTGGACGGGTTGCAGAAAAAGTTATAGATCATTACAAATCCCAGGGAAGGATATTTGTTGTATTTTTAAGCCTGATGGACGTTGTCTCCTATGGGATATTGTTCCTAAGCTTCATCTACCATTCCCCGCCTCTTTATTTCATATCAGTACTTGCCATGATTCCCGCTCCTATGCCAGTAGCCGGTTCCCTGTCATACGAAGTAAGGATAATAGGGGCAGAAAACAGGGGTCTATTCGGGTCTATCCAGAGGACACTGGTCGGGATTGTGTTGATATTCATAGGCATCCCACTGGCCTACCTTTACACGGTGTCGTTAATATATCCGTGGATGGTAATTGAAATCGCCGCAGTTGCAGGGCTAATTGCTACGTTTATGTTGCCTAGCCAAAAAAGGATCGAGGAAATGAACCCGATCAAGGAGGCAGCCTGATGCTTCAGAAACTAATTACCTCATACCCCTGGTTCACATAATATGCTATTCTTTCTCCGGCTGGGGAAAGCTGGAATCCGAGGCTGATTAGTTTGTCCTTCATGCCATACCTCTCAGCCACACCAATGCAGGCTGAATCGACAGCATTCATAGACTGTAATTTGCGCAGAAGCTCCAGTGGTTGCCCGCTTAGATTGGCAATGTATTCTTCACTTGGCCCGAAAAATATCACCTTCAGATCCTCATACCTCTTTG
>JAVZLI010000005.1:0-14227 GCA_038883835.1 Thermoplasmataceae archaeon | reverse complement strand
TAGCTTGCCACTATGGCCTGATTCAGATGTATTGTCTCGCCTGCATTCACAGGAGGCATTATGAAAGCCATAATGGTAGTTTAAACGGTATGCATAGAATCACAAGGCCGAAACTATATTCTTATATAGAAACGATAACAAAATCTGAAGGGATCATGAAACTTTACCGCTTGCTGCGCAGATAGCCTGCACATAGCGATAATGAGAAATCTAGAAAAGTCCAATCTTCAGCCAACAATGTTAAGTTTTAGGTAAGTTCATTTTGATATTTTCTTATCAAGCTAAAGAATATAAAAGATTGAATACAAGTATCCCATGTTAACGTAATGGGGCTCTTTAGTTCTGTTGTACTCAGATCAGCAAGAAGAGCACTCAAATATCATTCGGGGCACCGCGTGCCCGTCATTGCTGGTCATAAGCTTCTCTATACTTGCAACCTGAGGTGTAAGATGTGTCCTTTCTGGAGAAGGGAGGATGAAGCCCTTCTTTCTCTGGACGAGGAAAGGGTCATGATGGAGAGTGTCGCGTCTCTAGGCACTTCATTCATGGGGTTCGAGGGTGGCGAGCCATTGCTTCGCAGAGACATCGATGGAATCCTCAAGATCTCTCACTCAATGTTCCACACTTCTCTGGTCACAAATGGGTGGTTTTTGAAAGAGAAGATTCGCGACATTCATAATTACCTGGACTTTCTGTTTGTCTCCATTGACGGCCTCGGCGAAACACATGATCGGCAGAGAGGCATTCCAGGATCATTCAAGAGGGCAATAGAGGGTGTCAGGGAAGCAAAGAAATATTTGCCTGTAGCTCTGAGTACCACAATTACTTCCGAAAATATGGGTGAAATAAAGCAGGTGATATCACTTGCTGAAGATATTGGCGTGTCGGTGAACCTCCAGGTTGCTTTCGATTATTCCACGGCGGAGAAGATGTCCCCTCAGAAAATTCAGCTAAAGAAACTGCTGGAAGACCTGCTTGAGATGAAAAAGAATGGATCCCCTATTATCGAATCGAAGGAATACTTCACATCGGTCCTTAACTCATGGTTCGGAGGAGAGCAGTGGAGGTGCAAGCCCTGGCTTACCATAAACATTGACCCCCAGGGGCGTGTCGTTCTCCCATGCTATGTCTTAAATGAATATACTGGGTCAAAGAAGATATGGGAGATGGACCTTCAGAAGGTCTGGGACGAAGTAAACTGGTCCGAATACGAAACATGCAATAAGTGCGCACTTTCATGTTATCTTGAACCATCTCTATTCTCCTGGGGAAACCCCGGAATGGTTAAGGAAAGGATTATAGATTCAATCGTCAGCTACATCAGGTCCCCCGCCTGATGCTTCATATTTCCAGAGGTGTTTCAATGGAAGGTTTGCCAATAAGGGATATTGAAAATCCCTACCCATACTATACTTACATGAGAAGAGCCAGCCCAGTTTATTATGATGACAGTATTGGAATATTCAATGTTTTCAAATATGATGACGTGAAATGGGTTCTGTCTGACTATTCAACATTCTCGTCACAATTTGGAAAGGCGTTCAACCCATCAGGAGGGCCGTTCTCAGAATCCATCATAAACCAGGACCCACCCAGGCATACACAACTTCGCAATATCGTGGCAAAATGGTTCACTCCCAGATCGGTAGCAGCGCTGGAGCCTTGGATCAGGGAAGTGAGCCTGGCTTTGTTAAGCAGAGTGGGGGCCGGTGCCTGGGATTTAGTGGAAGGTTTCAGCTATCCGCTTCCAGTTATGGTAATAGCAAGGCTCTTGGGAATTCCCGATACCGACCTTGCGAAGTTCAAGAACTGGTCCGACGCCATTGTAACGGGCGCCGGCGAAGGCGCATCATTTCCACAAGCAATCAGGGAAGCTTCTGAATATTTTGGGAGAGTAATAGAAAACAGGCGTGGCAGGATTGGTAATGATCTCATTAGCCTCATTGTTAATTCGGAAGCAGGAGGTCAAGGTTTGTCAGAAAGAGAAGTTATGGGATTTATTATTTTGCTCCTGGTGGCAGGCAACGAAACAACCACAAACCTGATATCCAATGCAGTCTCTGTGTTCATCCAATATCCATCTGTCTTCGATGTTGTGAAGGAAGATAGAAGCCTACTCCCCCAGTTCATAGAGGAAGTTTTGAGGTTCAGAAGCCCAGTGCAGTCTATTTTCAGGGTAGCTGTAAAAGACGCTACCATTTCAGGTACAAAGGTGCCGTCTGGTTCTATTATTGTACCATGGATTGGTTCAGCCAACCATGATGAGGAAATCTTTGAGAGCCCTGAGGAATTCCGTATTGACAGGGAAGACAACAAACATATTGCATTTGGCGAAGGCATCCATTACTGCCTCGGGGCGCCTCTCGCAAGGCTTGAGGCAAGGGTGGCTTTGGAAGTCTTTTTAGAGAGATTTTCCGCAGTGAAGGAAGATAGAAAAATAGGCAGTTCCCACATGGAGAGCAGCATCGTCTTTGGTTACAGGAAACTCGGCGTGGAAACCTCCAGTGAGTGACTTTCTGTTTCATAATTTTGAAAGTATTTTTGACACGTTTTCTTCTAGGTTTCTCATCCTTTCATTTATTTGTGTCTTGACTGCGCTGACTGGCATCGCCTCAAAGACGGTCACCCGGCCTCCCCTTGGGATTGAGTCGAATTCCTTTGTTACCAAGCCAGCCGAAACCAGCTTCTGGAGAATCCTATGAATAGTCGTGCGATCCTTCACAGCCTGCCTTGCTACCTCATCCAGATTGAATTTTTTCAGGCTCTGGCATATCTCGAAAACTCTCAGATCTTCGCCGTTCAGATCGTAGAGGCATGAGAGCAAATCTCGGATTGTTGCATCCGGATTGTTAAGGCAGTTCAGGGACTTCATCATGGGGTTATTCTAAAATGGTATATCGATGTTGCGCATAATTTGAAATATCGCAAAATAATTATTTTACGTTTCAATAGGGTAGCGTGATTGTCCCATGGAAAGTGACATAGATAAGATAAGGCAAAAGATCATGAGAGATTTAATGACAAGCAACAAACAACAGGTGTCGCCAGTAGACCTAACGGACAGCACTTTCATTTCTGAGATATCAAGAGATGGCGTGATGGTTGTAGATTTTTGGGCGCCATGGTGCGGCCCTTGCAGGTTTGTTTCACCGATCGTCGAGGAACTTGCGAGAGACTATGCGGGAAAGGCCAGATTTGGCAAGGTAAATGTGGATGAGAACCCTGTCATATCATCTAGGTTCGATATAAGAAGCATACCCACCATAATGTTCTTCAAAAATGGCAAGCCTGTTGACGTGCAGATAGGCGCTGTACCAAGGCAGATCCTCGAAGCAAAGCTGAAGCGCCTTTTGAACTGAAGTGACAATTATGGAAACCGAAAGGCACCAATGCATAATAGTTGGAGGGGCCTCAGCGGGATTAACCGCAGCACTATACCTTGCTAGGCAGGCTCTTGACATTGTCGTCATCACTAAGGATATTGGCGGCCAGGCGCTACTCACCGATGACATTGAAAACTATCCTGGCTTCATGCAGATCAGTGGCTTCGACCTTATGACAAAATTCCAGAAACAAGCAGAAGCCTACGGGGCTAAATTTGTATATGATGAGGTCCAATCCATAGAGAAAACTGAGTCTGGCTTCGTAGTAAAGACAAGGGAACAGAACTATGAGGCTATGGCGCTTGTTCTCGCGTTTGGAAAAACTCCAAAGAATCTTGACGTCCCTGGTGAGGAAGAGAATCAGGGGCGCGGTGTCTCATACTGTGCAGTCTGCGATGGCCCTCTATACAAGGGAAAAACCGTGGCCGTTGTTGGTGTCGGAGATCATGTACTCCAGGCGGCGTCGTATCTCTCCACCGTGGTATCAAAATTATATGTCATCTATAGAGGGTCAAAGATTCAGGAGGATGATGAACTCTACCAGGAACTCAAGTCGAACGATCGTGTGGAGATAATGATTAACGCCAAGGTTACAAAGATACTGGGAGATAAGGGGGTAAAGGGCGTTCAGGTCCAAACAGCCGATGGCAAAACATCTGATATTGCTGTAAGTGCCCTCTTCGTTGAAATGGGATACGTGGCTAAAACAGAAATGGTTAAGGATCTTGTGAAGCTGAATGAAGCCAAGGAGATCATAACAGACAAGCTAGCCAGGACAAGCACCGATGGCGTCTTTGCCTGCGGTGACGTTACTGATATACCATACAAGCAGGCAGTTATTTCAGCGGGAGAAGGAGCAACAGCGGCGCTTTCTGCATTCAACTATGTGCAGAGAAAGCTGGGAAAACATGGATCACGCACTGATTGGAAATCCATAGCTCCGAAGAAGAGCACCGGAAGCTCAGAATTTATGCTCCGAGTGGGCTGAACATTCAGTAGCATCAATTTCCTATCCCTCCCAATATCATCGAGGCAGAGCGCTTGCCAAATGATGATGCGAAAATAGCATCAATATAGCTAAGGTTAATATTTTATTTAAGTTAACCTCAACCAGATTTGATGCCGCTCTCAAATGCCGGGGATATTCCTGGGAACGGAAGTGATAAACCATCATTCAGCAATAGCTCGCCGGGTTCGCCTGAAGGCAACGATAGGCAAACTCCGACAAATGCTAAAGACCTTAGAGTTGTGGAGGGCATTGAGAACGGTGCCCGACAGGGAAAGGGCATACATGTGCATATCCTTAAAAGCAGAGACCTCAATAATGCTATAAATTATTCCAGGAAAATAGGATCGATACTTTCGCTCCACGGATTCAATATTATTGAAGCGATTGGGGAGGCTAATGATCTTGAATTGTCCCAGAAGGCAGGGAGCGTTACTATCTATATACTTGATGAAAGGTATATAGAAAGACTAAGAAAGGAATTTAATTTTCAGTTCCCGCTTCACGTAAGCCAGCTGATCCGGCGGTCCTCGCTGGGGAACTCTGGCACGGTAAACGTTATCCTAGCGCTTTCTGATGAATACTACAGCAAGATACTTTTGGAGCGAACCCAATTTCCTGCTGCCGACAATGCACAGATCGGATCTCGTGAAAGAAGAAAGGGAACTACTACTGGAAAAATAGAAAAGAGGACTGCGCTGCCATTTGCTCTTTTTAGCTTTTCAATCATGATTCTTATCCTTAATTCGGTCATATCATCCCTGGCAGGAGAATATGGCCCAATAAATCCAGTATGGCACGAAATACAGATTGGATCTACTGATCTTTTCATTGTAATCTATTCTCTTTCTCTGGTGTTGGCAATAGCCGCGTATGCCATACTTTCATACCAGTTCGCGAATCTTTCCAGGTCTGGAAAAGGTTCATACATATTCTCGATAGTGCTGTTTGTGCTAAATCTTGTGAGCCCAATCCTCCTTGCAAGTGGATATCTGAATCTGGGCTCAATATTGACAAGCACACCTGAAGCAATCGCAGTTGCCCAGGAAACTGGATTGGGGGCAGGTGCTGTGTTTGTGGCAAAAATGGCACCTGGTCTTTCTATTATGATTGGGAACACAGGAAGGGGGAAGGTAGTAGCATCACTATCCCTGGTCTTTGCATCACTCCTCTTGATGTTCCTATCCCCCATGATAGTTTCTGCGCTGCCTACTTTCTCTATTCTTGTTGGCAACCCTGGATATCTCATTCAGGTTTACAGGGCATTTCTCTATGGTGGTTTCCTTGGCCCTTCAATGGGATACATCCCTGAGGTTCCTTTGCCTGGATTTTATCTTAATTTGATATACCTATTCTCGCTTGCTGCGAACCTGCTTGTTGCGGGTTCTCTTCTTACCTGCAGATCCGACTACAGCTACAGGATGGATAGAAAACCTAGTTTGAACCTTAGGGAGCTTGCCCAGTGACTATTTCTCAGCATGATGTTGCAAACCAATCATAGGTATGTTTTTATCGAGGAATGCGCGTGTATTTACGTAATATAAAAAATTAAATTTGCCACTGTTCAAGTGCAAAGTTATATGGCTAAAGAAAATCAACCATTGTGAGAACTAGACCAAATGCGTTTTCAGGCAAGGCAGTTGTTACATCATCCAGCTTGTATGCTTCCTCAGCGGGTGCTAAGGTGATAGAGGACGGGGGAAACATATTCGATGCTGCCATTGCAACCAGTGCTGCCCTGTGCGTGGCTCAGAACAACCTCTGCGGTCTCGGTGGAGATATGTTCGCACTGATCAGGGACTCCCGCGGGAACATAATTGACCTGAATGGAAGTGGGAAGTCTTTCAAAGCCCTTTCAATAGATTTCTTCAAATCGAAAGGTATGGAAGAGATCCCGAAACGTGGAGAATATTCAGCGCTCACAGTTCCTGGCATTGTTCGTGCCTGGTCAGACATTTACCGCAAGTACTGCACCCTTGAATTGAGGCGCCTGCTGGAGCCTGCATTCCGACTAGCTAGCAAAGGGCTATACGTAACACAGAACTATAGTGAATCAATTTCCATAAGCTCCAAGTTCCTTTCACAGTATGCGGGCTGGAAATCACAGTTCATGCCTTCTGGAAATGTCCCTGCGCCTGGCACTTTGTTCAAGCAACCAGATTTGGCTGAAACAATAAAACTCCTCATCAGCGATGGGCTTGAATCATTCTACGAGGGATACCTTGCGGATAGGATAATAAAGGGCTTGAATGGAACTGATGTGGCAATGGACGAAGAAGACCTAAAAAGCCACAAGTCCAGGATTTCTAAGCCCCTCTCCACAGAATTCAATGGATACAGGATTTATGAAACCTCTCCAAATAGCCAGGGGGTTACTGCACTACTGTGGCTAAATATTCTGCGGTCTTCCGGATACACACCGGAATCCGATCCTCTAAGCAATCCTGGGCAGTTGATCGAAACAGGCTTAATTGCCTATTCTGAAAGGGACAGGCTGATTACTGATCCCGAGATGACAAAGTTGCCTGAAGGTTTCCTTGGCCAGTCTTATTCTGACAGGCTATTGGAAAAATCAGAGAATGTGGCGTATAGGAAAATGAAAGGAACCCATCAAAGCGATACCACCTATTTCTCGATTTCAGATTCCGAAGGCAACACGGCCAGCATAATTCAGAGCAACTATATGGGATTCGGTTCCGGCATCATTCCAGAGGGGACAGGTTTTGTTCTTCAGAACCGGGGTGCATATTTTACGCTAGACGAAAATCATCACAACAGGCTTGAACCAGGAAAAAGGACGTTCCACACACTGTGCGCTGGAATTATGGAAAGGGAGAAGCTTCTCTACGCCTCCTTTGGGACTATGGGTGGGGACATTCAGCCTCAGATTCACCTGCAGCTGATTCTCAGGCTGATTCGCGAAAATGAAGATCCCCAGGGTGTCCTTGATCTCCCCAGGTGGGCTTTCCCATATACAATATATGAGCGGCCCGCAGAGGTAATTTGCGAATCAGACACTGTTGCTGAAAACGTCCAGCGTACGTTTAAAAGAATGCGTGCAAGAAACATTGGCTATTCCTCGCAATTTGGCCACGCACAAATGACAACTCTGCTGAGAAATGGCACAGTGGCCGGGGGAGCTGACCCCAGAGGCGACGGAATCGCCATGCCGGTGATTTGAGAGCATTAAAACGCCGCCTTTCTGCTAGCAAAGTTAATATTCCGGCATTTTCTCGTAGCAGGAATGGTTAATGTTTTCTTCCTCTCAATAGGGCAACATGATTGCCCTCACACGCACATTACCAGCCTTTTTAGCGATTTGAGGATCTTCATAATGAACACGGAATCTGACAATAAAAGCCAGACAACATTTTCGGTATTCTTTTCCAGAAACAGGGAAAGCCTAGATTCAGCCTTTAATGAACTTAAGGGGTATCATGGTGTAAAGAATATACAAGTGATTGGAAAGAAGGACAACATGATGTCACTGATCTATACGTTTCCAAAGACGGCCGCGTTCAAGCATATAGACAGCCTAGGATTCAGGATGCATCCTGTTTTTGTAAAGGGCGGGGAGGAGAGATGGTTCTTTGTATCGTCCAAGTCTTCAATAAGGGTAGACAGCGAAGATATCAATGATTCAAAAACTGTGATAAAGGTTATAAGAAAACTAACCACCGATGAATTTGTCACCGAATATTCTAAGATCTTTGCCTACCTATGGAGGATAAAGTTCTTCAATGAACTTGGCGATGGCCGGCCAAGCATACTGTCAGAGGCCTTGAACACAGGATACTATGACTGGCCGAGAAAAGTTTCACTTACACAGCTAAGCAGGTATGTCAATATTCCAAGGGCTACACTCACCTACAGGCTAAGGAAACTTGAAAGGACAATCTTCAACGACCTTGTCATGGACGATACCCGCGTTTTGGGTGAACGGTAAAAGGTAATGCATTAAGTTTGCTGGCATTTGAACTTTCCGGGGATGTTGTATTTCGTTTCCATAGTTGCATATTGCTATTTGATTTTTAATCGCAATCATTGTATTTTTGGCATAGGCAGACCATTGACTGCTGAACACATAAGAAGCAATTTTCCAGAAATATAGTATCCTGATAAACTAAAGTTGACCTGCGTTAAAAAAGTTTGATATTAGTTAACTTACATCATGCTGCCCGATGGTAAGCAAAATAACACGCGCAATAATTGTAATCGTGGTTGTTGCCATTGTAGGTATTGGCGGATATGAGGGGTATCTGCACTCCTCCGCCAGCAGCTCGGCAAATACCACCCTGATAATAGCCAGCTCAGCTACTCCAGCATCAATAGACCCAGCTGTAGCTTTTGACACAAACTCTGTGTTTTTCGATGACCAGATATATCAGACGCTACTGGGTTATGGGACGGAGACTGTAAATGGCACGACGGTTGGTACACTTACGCCTGTTCCCGAACTGGCTACGAACTGGACTGTTTATAGCAATGGATCGGTTCTGTTCAACCTCAGGCAGAATGTGACATTTTCAAACGGAGATCCATTTAATGCTTCTGATGTTCAGTTTTCACTTGATAGAGTCATCGAGATGTCACAAGGGGCATCATTCCACGTTTCACAGTTCTTGAATGCTTCGGGCATACATGTCCTTGGAAAATACAAGGTCATGCTTGTGCCACAGGCACCATATCCTTGGTTCCTGAACCTATTCCAACTTTGGGTTACTGCCATAGTTGACCCTAATTTCGTCAACGCACACGGCGGTGTTGTGAAGGATTCAGTTAACCAGTACATGTCTGATCATGCCATGGGAACTGGGCCCTACATGCTGCAGAACTACACCTCGTCTGATATCACACTGGTGGCTAACCCGCACTACTGGGGACCAAAACCAGACGTTCAAAAGATCGTATACGAGATAGTCCCTAACCCATCTACTCAGCAGGCTTTGCTTGAAAAGGGATCTGTAAATGTTGCGCTCAACATCCCGCTTGACCAGATGTCAACCCTTAAGAATTACCCGAATATCAAGATAGAAGCTGGGCCAACATCCTCTGAATATTATATAGGAATGGACGAGAATGTTACACCCTTCAACAATCTGGACGTCCGCCTCGCTGTTGAATATGCCGTCAACACCATAAACCTGACCAAGTATTCAACCTTCGGCTTCGGACTTCCAATCAAAAGCGCTATTGCCCCAACAATTGAGTCCTATATACCAGCATTCCAGAATTATACTCAAAATCTTACGAAGGCTAAATATTACCTGAGCAAGTCTCCCTACCCACATGGGTTTACAACACAGTTCTACTATACATCAGGCGATCCAATTGGGCAAGCAATAGCTACCATACTGCAGCAGGAGCTTCAGCAGGTGAACATAAATATTACTCTTAACGCTGTTGAATCAGCCACTTTCAATGACGAAGTTGGCCTTGGCCAGTGGCCAATGTTTTACGAGGGATGGGTGAATCTTCTAGCCACGCCTGACGATGGCCTGAGGCCGCTCTTTAGCGGGCACAATCTTGGCATATACGGAAACTACAACTACTTCAACAATAGCACAGTGACGAAAGACCTAGTCGAAGCTGGGACATTATACAATGAATCACAAAGGGATGCTCTTTATAAACAGGTCCAAAACATCCTTGCCGAGCAGGCTGTTGAAGTGCCTTTGTTCAACCTTGAGAACGTCATTCCGGTAACAAGCAACGTAAATGACCTCTATATCTACCCAACCTTTGATATCTATGTCTCACAGGTCCAAATGACGTGATGCCATGGCCAGCCTTCAGCGGTTCCTGGTATTGAGGATACTTTCCTTAATACCAACAATTTTTGGCGTAATCGTTATAACCTTTATTCTATCCCACGTTGTTCCGGGAAATCCAGCACTTATCCTAATTGGCCCAGAGGTCAACGGCCCAGAATTAAAGGTTCTTGAGGCTGAGCTTGGCCTTAACAAGCCATTATATGTGCAATTCCTAATCTACCTCAACCAGCTTCTGCATTTCAATCTTGGTTACTCATATCTGCTTGGGCAATCTGTAAACTATGAGATTGCAACAAGGGCGCCAGCAAGTTTTGAGCTCGCGATTGCTGCCCTTATTATAGGCATACCAATCGCAATAATCAGTGGAATACATGCCGCTTTGCATGCGAACAAGGCATCTGACCACGCAATTAGGGTGACGTCTCTTCTGTTCATCTCTATGCCAGTTTTCTGGATAGAAATAGTTATGATACTTGTGTTTTATACATATCTTGGCGTGGCCCCAGCACCGTTCGGGCAGCTGAGCATTTACTTAAACCCCCCTCCCCGGATCACAGGAATGCTAATTCTTGACTCTCTTCTGACTGGAAATATTGTTGATTTTGTTAATGGCCTATGGCACATAATACTTCCTGCTGTCGGCTTATCTCTTGCAATAATAGCAACCTTGTCAAGGGTAGTAAGATCAAGCATGCTGGACGTCATAAACAAGGATTACATGCGCACTGCTTTTGCTATCGGGCTCCCGCGCAAAATATTAATGAACAAATACGCCCTGAGAAATGCACTTCTTCCAGCGGTTACAGTTGCAGCCATACAAGCAGGTTCCATAATGGGCGGAGTTGTGCTTACTGAATCTGTATTTTCCTGGCAGGGTTTGGGTCTCCTAGCAGTACAGGCAATTAATGAACTTGACTACCCTACAGTTATGGCGGTGGTTCTTGTCTCAGCGCTCCTGTTCACTCTCATAAATTTCCTTGCTGACATCCTGTATGCATATATTGATCCAAGGGTAAGGCTCTGAGTGTGATGAAATGAATGTAGAGATATTGAGGAACCTAAAGGGAAGAAGAACGGCGCGCCACTTTGAAACAGTTAGCGTGTTCTTCCACTCTGGTACTGGAGTGGCATCCTTTGCCATTCTCATGGCATATGTATTTCTTGCAATATTTGGGCCAAAGCTTGCACCATACAATCCACTGGCAATTGAGCTTTCGCAGAGGCTGCTTCCCCCATCACCTGCGCATATAATGGGTACCGATGACTTTGGGAGGGATGTATTCTCAAGGATTCTCTATGCGATTCGGCTTGACATGGCTATCGCGTTCCTATCAGTAAGCGTCAGTTATGCTGTTGGCGTACTGGTTGGGGTGGCCTCTGGGTATGTTGGCAAAATCACAGACAATGCTGTTATGAGGATAATGGATATGCTTTTTGCCTTTCCCTCGATTCTCTTTGCCATAGCCATTGCTATTGCAATTGGTGAAGGTTTCTGGGCAGTAGTAATAGCAATAATTGTTGTTTCAATACCAGGCTTTGCAAGGGTTGCGAGAAGCTCTGTCCTTTCTGTAAAAAGTGACCTATACGTGCTGGCTTCAATTTCTCAGGGATCTTCAAGGTTTCATATAATGATGAGGCATATTCTTCCCCAAGCGTTTACGCCTACAGTCGTCCTTTATGCGCTTAATCTCGGAAACGCCATAATTGTTGCAGCTGCACTTAGTTTCCTCGGTGTGGGTATTCCTCCTCCCACACCGGAGCTCGGGGCAATGATTACAGAAGGCCTCCAGTTTATCATCTCAGGCCAGTGGTGGATCTCCATATTTCCTGGGCTTTTCATACTTTTCATAGTAATTGGCTTCAACATGATGGGGGATGCACTAAGGGAAGCTGCAGATGTCACTTTGAGGAGGTGATGGATTGTACGATGAATATGTGCTATATGTTGATAATTTGTCCATTGAGTACACTAGTGGGCGAAAGAAGATCCGTGCATTAGATGGCGTGACATTTGGAATAAGGAAGAACGAATCAATCGGCATAGTCGGTGAGAGCGGTTGCGGCAAGTCAACACTTGCAATGGCCATAGGGCATATACTACCCCAGAATTCAAAGGTCATTGGCGGCAAGGTCTATTTCAATGGCCAGGTTATTGTCGACGAGGAAATGGGGGCAAGTTTTTCCATTAGGTATAACAGGAAGGAGAGAAAGATAGAGGAGAGCCTGAAAATGGTCAGATGGAAGGGCATCTCCATAGTGTTCCAGGGGGCTCTTGACAGTTTGAATCCACTGATCAGGGTTGGCGAGCAGCTCTCGGATATATACATACACAAAACTAATGAAAAGCCAGAGGTTGCTAAGGAGAAATCTCTAGCCCTCCTTAGTGCAGTTGGCCTCGATCCATGGGTGTATGATGCATACCCACACCAATTAAGCGGAGGCATGAAGCAGAGGGTAGTTATTGCAATGGCTCTCACCCTGAGGCCAACGCTGATAATTGCAGACGAGCCCACCACTTCACTTGACGTCATCACACAGTACAGGATCATCGAGGAGCTCTCAAGGCTAAAGGTAGGCTACAATGTCTCAATTCTAAACATCTCACATGATGTTTCCATGGTATCCAGGCTCTCCGATAAAATAATGGTGATGTATGCAGGGCGCATAATTGAGAAGATCCCATCCAATGATTTCTCCTTAGCACAGCACCCGTACACCTATATGCTCATAGAGTCGATCCCGAGACTGCAGGAGGATGTGGCTGAGATAGTGCCGATAAGAGGTGCCCCTCCACCATTAAGTGAACCAATCGTCGGGTGTCCATTTTACGAACGATGTGATTTTCACATTGATCTTTGCAGGGAAGAAGCCTCAATTAAGCCCCAGGATCTTGGATCGGGGCATGAAGTGATGTGCGTCCTTCTTCCTTTGAAATCATTGAAAAGGGCAAAACATCGAACGGAGAAAGCGAAGCTTGAATACCTGAAGGTGAGGCGCGATAATCCTGTTGTCGAGGTTTCTAATGTCACAAAGAAATTTTCCAGAAGAGCTGGCCTACGCGAATCATCAAAGGCTGCAGGCAATGAGATAATCGCTCTTGATGATGTGAACCTGTCCATATACCCTGGCGAGTCCGTCGCTCTTGTGGGCGAGACAGGAAGCGGCAAAACAACCCTGAGCCGGATAATCGGGTTGCTGGAAACGCCCACTGCTGGTGTCATATCTATAGATGGAAAACGTGTAGATTTCCGCAATAAGAAGATGATAAAAAGGCTCAGGAGAACCATACAGACAATATTTCAGGACCCATTTCAGAGCATTAACCCCCGTTTTACAGTGTATGAAGCTGTAGAGGAACCATTGTTGGTAAATAAGCTAGAAGCCAACCCGGCAAACAGGGAGGCCATGATAAAGGATGCACTGGCAAAAGCTGAACTCGTTCCGGTTGATGAATACATGGAGAAATTTCCACACCAGCTGAGCGGAGGGCAGAGGCAACGCGTATCAATCGCCCGTGCCATAATCATGAATCCACAGATCCTCATTGCGGACGAGCCTATATCCATGCTTGATGTATCCTTGAGGGCTGGTATCCTCAACCTCCTGAAGAAACTCAGGCAGTCTCTTTCAATTTCAATACTTTACATTACACATGACATTGCATCGGCACGATATGTCAGTGACAGGATATACGTACTCTACAAGGGGCAGATAGTGGAGAGTGGGACTACAGAAGAAATAATTAGACGCGGATCCCATCCATATACAATTGCCCTAATGATATCAAGCATAGGAATCAGGGGAGAGGTATCCGCAGAGTTGGGTGAAAAGATCTTTGATCAGACAGAGCCAGGGAAAAGGCCAAAATGCCTCTTCGAGCCAAGGTGCCCACTTGCACAGCCAATATGTGCCGAGGAGATACCGCCGACCGTACGGGTATCAGTTGAGCATGAGGTAAAATGCCATTTTGCTGTGAAGATCTACAACTTCGGTTCGAATGCAGGCACACCGAACCTCAACAGCCTTAAGGCAGCAATAAGCCACTGATCGACATCATTAATTAT
>JAVZLI010000004.1:0-14443 GCA_038883835.1 Thermoplasmataceae archaeon | reverse complement strand
ATGCTCAAGTGCTTTCACAGAAACCAATCTTTTCCATGCCATGCGTAGGGTTATGCATCAAAATAGATAAACTTACACGATGGCACGATGGCTAAACTCTAAAGCTAATGAATTGTCATGCATCAAAATAGATAAACTTACATCCCTCACTAGAAGGAGGAGTTCAACCTTTTCCAAAAATGAGTTCAGATTGGCCAGAAAATCTTGGCCAATTCCACTATCACAGCCATTATGATTCCAATATACACGATCAGCTTTGGGTCAAGAGCAGGCCCATTTATCTCTTCCTCCTCAAAATATCTAATAAGCCCTGCTCCAGACTGGAATCCCTCTCCCTTCTTTTCCGCCATTTTATATGCAATAAAAATAACCAATATATGTCTTTCGAACAAAGGAATGGCAATTGCTTTACATGAAGAAGGGAAAGCAGAAAGTTAAATACAAAAAAATAACTCTTTATATTAATGACACTGCACAAAAGTGTTTAAAGGAGCGATTCAAATGGATAATCAAAAAGAAAAGATAATAACGCATAAATTCCTTCCAAGAGATACCATAGACGGTGCTGGTGTACGCCTTAAAAGGGTGTTTGGCGGGCATTCTACAGTTCCAGTAACCGATCCGTTCCTTTTGCTTGACCACTTCGGCTCAGATAAGCCTGAAGAATATCTGGCGGGATTTCCATGGCATCCACATAGGGGAATAGAGACCGTAACCTATCTGCTTGAGGGAAAAGTCATACATGAGGATAGCGAGGGGCATAAGGGGACCATATATCCCAACGATTTGCAGTGGATGACAGCCGGTAGCGGAATATTTCATCAGGAAATGCCACGCCCGCTTGATCAGAAAGACCCTAAGGAGATGCTTAAGAATGTTGGCCTGCCAACGAGCTCTGTTGGCTTTCAGCTATGGGTAAACATTCCAGGAAAAGAAAAGATGAAGGTACCTGTGTACAGGGATATAAAGGGCCAAACAACTCCTTTAATTAAGGCTGCTGACGGATCAACCATTAAGGTCATAGCAGGAACCTATCTTGGCACAGAAGGATCATTTTCCAATACAGGCGTTACAGATATAACATACCTGGACGTCATACTGGCACCGGAAAGTGAGTTTGATTTCATGCCAAACGCAGGATATAACACAATGATCTACGTGGTTGGAGGCGATCCATACGCCGGCTACCCGGAACCGACAAAACTATCACAGAACGCAGCTTATGTGTTCAGCAGGGAAAGAGACGTTGTGAGAATACATTCGGGTGAAAATAAAGCAAGGTTCATTCTCCTTTCCGGGAAGCCGCTTGAAGAACCTGTGTATTGGTATGGGCCCATTGTCATGAACACAAGGGAGCAGATAGAGGAAGCATACAGGGACCTGCAGAACGGGACATTCATCAAGGATAAGGAACCGTTGTTTCTCTGAGTGAATCTTCCTACGGCTGGACAACCCTTGCAGGGCCAGCGACCTTAAGGAGCGTGTAGCCATGATGTAGGCCCTGGGTCTCGGCCAGTAGTTCCTTCAAATGGGCCCTTTCTACGGGAACGAA
Source organism: Thermoplasmataceae archaeon (assembly GCA_038883835.1). Classification (GTDB taxonomy): domain Archaea; phylum Thermoplasmatota; class Thermoplasmata; order Thermoplasmatales; family Thermoplasmataceae; genus UBA447. The sequence continues at coordinate 12,891 of JAVZLI010000004.1, read as the reverse complement.
GACATTGCTGCCTCCTGTAACTATGTAGGAGGCCCAGAATTTTTTTCTTATTTCCCTTACCTGTGAGATCAGTTTCCTCATCTCTTCCGTCTGGACTTTTACCCCAACCTCTTCGATGATGGAATGGTACCTGTCAGTATCCTCCATTGCCAGGTCAAAGATTCCGCGAACGTCGCCTGAACGCGATAACTCCTTGAGGCGCCTGCCCTTCATGGCCGTCTCCTTCTTCCTGTTTTCGTAACCAGGGTGGTTCACGATATTTTCATGTATCCTATCTGATGGGTTGCGTATAGCATTGAACCTGAATCCAGCTATAACTATATCGCTGAATGCTTCCGGGCCCAGAAGCCTCTCAGTCCATATTTTTGAGCCATCCACGTTTGTAAGGCTGAGCCCGCCATAGAGGCTCCTTCCGACACTTTCAGATATTTTTCTAAGGAGGTTCTCAAATTCTGGTGTGTAAGGGTCCAGGCCTGCAAGATGGGCCAGGGCAATTCCAAGGGCAGCCGCGCCTGAATCGCTGCTTCCACTCAGGATGTTTACGCTCTCAGATTCATATGAAATGAAGCCCGATCCCAGGCTGTGCCTTTGCCTGATAATCTTCTCGTACATTGCAATGGGGTGAAAGGGAGACCTCGAAGTTGGATCGGTACTTATCTCCGTACCGTTAAAAAGGCCAATCTGCCTGTCATCGGTGAGGAAAAGCCTGGTCCTTGTTTCCACTGGCGTTTCCACGCCTGTATATGCAATCCCTGCGGAAGTGTGAAGCGGGTATCTGTTTACCTTATCAGATATGCCTCCAAGGAGGATTATGCCGATTGTCGGGTACGCTACTGAAGCTGCCAGCGTCTTTCCAGCCATCCAACGGTTAGTTGCAGTGGAATAAAAAATATTCCCATTTATTGGCCAATGTTTACAAAGAGACTGCAGCAATTCACCTCTGGAAATAATCCACTCTCTCCTCAAGAAAAATATTCACGCTTAGGAAAACAAAATTAATACAACATATGGATTCTCAAAGGGGCTGTTCTTTATGGATGACAAGGAAGAGATGATGGCGTCTCTTGGCATTTCCAGTATTGATGAGCTTTTCTCTGACATTCCAGCAAAATTTAGAAAAAAAGGGATAGACATCCCGGAAGGTAAGAGTGAGTATGAAGTCATTTCAGATGCCCGCCAGTACGCGTCTCTCAATCGGCTCGGCAGGGCGATGTTTCTCGGGAATGGTATTTACAGGAGAGTTATCCCGTCAGCTGTTGATGAGATTATAGGCAGATCGGAGTTCCTGACCGCATATACCCCATACCAGGCAGAGATGTCACAGGGAGTCCTCCAGGCACTCTTTGAATACCAGAGCCTGATCAGTGACCTGACAGGCATGGATGTGACAAATTCTTCCATGTACGACGGCTTTTCGGCCCTGGGAGAGGCTGTACGCATGGCATACAGGATAAATGGGAAAGCTGAGGTGCTTTTGCCCGAACAAATCTACCGTTCAAAGTTGAAGGTTGTCGAAAGCTACCTGGCTGGGCTTGGTATGAAACTCAGATATTACAGGTTCAGGAAAGAAGACGGATCAATAGACCTTGATTTTCTCTCCACAATGGTTGGAAAGGATACCTGTTGCGTAATAGTGGAGCAGCCAAATTCCCTTGGCCTTATAGACAGGAATATCTCAAAGGTCAGGGAAATTGTGGGAGATGCTCTTCTGATTGCCTATTATGATCCAATTTCACTTGGAATTCTCAAGCCGCCTGGCGAATATGATGCGGACATTGCTGTGGCAGAAGGCCAGCAGCTTGGCATCCATATGAACTTTGGAGGGCCCCTCCTTGGGCTATTCTCATTCAAGAAGGATCATATACGCAGGTCCCCAGGAAGGCTGATCGGAGAGACAGTTGATACGAGAGGCAAGAGAGGCTACGTTATGACCCTCCAAACAAGGGAGCAACACATCAGGAGGCAAAAGGCCATGAGCAATATATGCACAAACCAGGCCCTTCTGGCAATAGCAGCAGCTGCCTACCTTTCCGTAATGGGCGAGAAGGGATTAAGGGATGTTGCTCTTAAGACCATGGAAAACTCAAGAAAATTGGCTTCCATAATCAGAAGATCCAAATATTTCTCATCTTTCCCCACGGAAAAAGGCTCCTTCTTTTCGGATGTGCTTTTCCTTTCGCAAAATGCTGAAAAGATGGGGCAATCATTCAGGATGAATGAAATAATAGGCGGCATCAGGGCCGACTCGCTTTTTGAGATCACTCCTGAATGGCTTGGAGATGGCATATTCCTTACTGCCACCGAGGCTACCACTGATGAAGAATTTAGCATCCTTGAACATGCCATGGAGGTGCATTGAATGGCTTACCACCAGGCGTCATATGATGAGCCACTCATAAGGGATATAAGATCAAGGCACACATACAGGGTGCCTGCCCCCTTGAATCCGGCGATCCCTGAGGATGTTCCGAAGGAAGCCCTCAGGGAGAGCCTCAAACTTCCGGAGGTGGCAGAATTTGACGTTGTAAGGCACTTTACAAGGCTATCACAGATGAACTACGGTGTGGACATCGGCATTTACCCTCTTGGGTCATGCACGATGAAATACAACCCCAAATATGCCGATGCCATAGCATCGATCCCGGAGTTCAGCGAGATGCACCCTCTGCAGGACCCGTCAACGGCACAGGGAGCCCTTAAGGTCATGTATGACCTTCAGGAATACCTGAAGAAGATAGCCGACATGGATGCAGTCACACTCCAGCCACTGGCTGGCGCCCATGGAGAATACACAGGCATCCTGATTATAAGAAAGTACTTCGAACTCAGAAATGAAATTGCGGCCAGAAGAGAAATTTTGATACCTGACTCGGCCCATGGCACCAATCCTGCGTCCGCTGCAATGGGAGGCTTTGAGGTTGTGGAGATTCCTTCAAATGAAAATGGCACTGTTGACCTTGAAGCCCTCAGGGCTGCAGTTTCCCATAGGACTGCTGCCCTCATGATAACAAATCCAAACACCCTTGGGATATTTGAGTACCAGATCGGAGAGATCGCAAGGATCATACATGAAAGTGGTGCCCTTCTCTATTATGATGGGGCCAACTTTAATGCAATAATGGGCGCCACGTCTCCAGGCCTCATGGGGTTTGATATTGTCCATTTCAACCTCCACAAGACTTTTGCCACGCCACATGGCGGCGGGGGCCCGGGATCTGGCCCTGTTGGTGTCAAGAAGCACCTTGAGGACCTGCTCCCCGTTCCGGTTGTTGCGTTCAATGGGAATGAGTACTATCTTGACTATTCAAAGAAGAACACAATCGGAAAGGTCGCACCTTACTACGGTGCATTCATGACAATACTCAGGGCATGGAGCTATATCAGGTACAACGGAAGGAGTGGCCTGCGTGAAGCCACAGAGAGGGCGGTGCTTCACGCGAATTACCTCTCCAATCGGCTTGCTTCCACATTCGAAGTCCCATTTGGGAGGCTCAAAAAGCATGAGGTTGTCATCAGCACGGAAAATACTGGAAGGCGTGCACTTGACCTTGCCAAGGCCCTTATCGATGAGGGCATACACGCCCCCACGGTGTATTTTCCACTCATTGTGCATGAGGCAATGATGATAGAGCCAACAGAAAGCGTTTCCAAGGCCGACCTTGACAGGTTTGCTGATGCCCTCATAAAAGCCGCAAAGGCTGATCCTGAGGCGCTCAAGGCGCTTCCGTCAAATCTGTCAGTCGGGAGGCTTGATGAGGTAAAGGCAGCGAAGGACCTAAGGGTAGGATGGCAAAACTGATCCAATATGGCAGACCTTAAAATATCAAGGGTGACAAATCCGGATGAAATATTCAATGTTCTTCCGGTGGTGAAATCAGCATGGGGGATGGATGACCCTTCACAGCTTGTAAAGGACATCCTCACAGCGATGAACTTTCATGGCGGGCTCGTCCTGATTGCTTGGGATGGAGACAAGCCCACTGGCATGCATTTCAGCTTCCCCGGGCGTTACAACGGCAGGAACTATCTCTACTCCCACATGACAGGGATTGTTGAGGCGAAGAAAAGCTCAGGCATTGGATACAGCCTAAAGATGAAGCAGAGAGAGTGGGCGATTGAAAATGGGTACGATCTTATTGTCTGGACCTTTGACCCACTTATGGCACTCAATGCCCACTTCAATTTTGGAAAGCTGGGCGTCATAAGCAGGAGTTACAGGAGAAATTTTTACGGAACTATGGACGACTCCCTGAACAGGGGGCTCCCCACGGACAGATTCATAGTTGAGTGGTGGATAAAGCAGAAGAAAGCAAGGCACGATCCGGCAAGATTTGTGATTGATGTGGGAAATGCCCCAGAAATTGATGAAAACCTGCCGGATCAGCTAATAGTAAAGATACCCGCGGATTTCAAGAGGATCAAAGCAGAGGACATATCATACGCTTCGACCATACGTTTAAGGTCTCGGGAAGTTTTTGAGTACCTCTTCAGCCATGGCTATGCTGCCCTGGATTTCTTCAAGGAAATACCTGGCTATCTTTTCGCCAAGGAACCGGATGAGGAGGCGCATTTCGGGATGCGGATATTTTAGGGTCAGATAGCCTTGTACCTTTTTAATGAAACTTCGAAAATGTCTCCGTTTGACCCAAGCGTGTTTAAGACTTCGTCCAGTGTATCATGATCGATCCCGGCATTCTTTGCCGCTTCCAGGATGTCCTCATAACGGCACCCCCTTCCGTCGGTATCGTTATTCCTTATATAGTCCAGGATAACTTCTGATGCCTCTCCTGATCCCTTGCCTTCAGGAGGCGCTGACGTTCCAGACAGTATCTCCTCAATATCCCTCAGGTCATATTCTGGGTAATATTTCACGGATCTTAGGATGCAGTCTGCCTCCTCTTCGGCGTATCCCTTGGCAATGAGATCTTCTCTGCCAATTCCGGGGTTGGACCTTGCCAATTTTATCCCGAGAGTTTTCCGGAGGGCAAGATGCCTTGTTCTTGTCCTCCAGACCTGCATGGTTGCATCGTCCGTCCTTGCGATCATCTCAGGGTTTATGTTTATGTAAAGGCGATCCTCTGTTTTATAGGGGTTTAGGCGCCCCATAACAATAACAGAAGAACCGGCCTCTATGTTCTCAATCTCAGCATACGTATTCTGGTTGAATTCACTGGAAAAGACGCTCAGGTAATAATTTGATGTGCTGTCGGTAACAGTTGCCTTGATCATATTGTTTTCTGCGTTCTTCTGCATAAGTGTTCCTGCAATTATGACTCTTCTTATTCGGGTGCCAAGAGGAGAGATGACATAGGGCTTCGCCTTTTCTTCCTGGTCCCTTTCCTCCAGAATCTTTGAATCCCTCAACTCCCTGGAAAATACCCAGTGGGCAAATTCCCGTTTTCTTGGCATCAACTGAAATCAGCCTCCAGAAATTGGGTTAACCTGTTCAAATCTTCCTGTGCAGGGTGGAATATTTCTGATCCCCTAATGCTCAGACCTCCTGTTCCACTCACAATATCTCCCCTTATCACAAGAGCCTTGCCTACAATGTTGTTTCGAAGTGATTCGGCTATTGATCTTCCCGTTACTGAACGATTAGAAGGCACCAGTTCATCAGGCCTCATCCCAATAAGCTTCAGCAATGCAGAAGACCCAGCGGTGCAGAGTATTGATCCGGTTCCATCATCAACCAAAAAGTATGCAAAGAGGTCATATGCCACTGCTGCGTCAGGATGATCAGGGCATCTTATGTCATCCAGCTTGTTCCTGCATTCAGAGCATCTGTAAACCAGGCCACTCTTCTCGCCAAGGCTGACAGAAATGGCAAATATTTCAACGCCACCTATGGGCCCATTGAGCTCGCTTATGTTCTTTGTATGTGCACCAGGCTGAAAATCAAGTGAAACCCTGGATACCTTGGTCTTTTCATTTATGGTTATCTGAAGGTTGCCCTTATATTCCCTGACCTGGGCCCCCTCTATCATGAGGTGATCGCCATCCTGGACAGGCACGCCAAATGACGAGAACCTTATGCTGCCAGTGTCGTCCGCAAGCCTCCCGGAATACATCGTGGTCTTTTGGCCATCCCTATCAAGTTCCCTCTGGGATACCCCCATAGCTGCTGCCTTCAGGGAAACATATCGGATTGAAGGTTTTATTTCACTAATCTTCAGCATCTGGTATGATGGCTTCACGTCCATTGTTTCTTCGGGATGTAGTATGACTTCTGACCTTGAATCGAGGTACATCCTCAAGGATCCCTTGTATTCCTTCAGGGAGGCTTTTCTTATCTCAACAACATCACCAACCTTTATTCCTGACGGGAAAGCCCAAGCCGTGAACGGCATCGAGCCTGTATTGTCGCCAACAAGTCCATAGTAATATAGGGTTTCTCCCTTTTCGTTCTTTATTATTCTCTGGTTAAGCGACAGTATCTTGACCATCACAGTAACATTTTCACCAGGCTGCTTCATTTCCGAAATGGAGAATTTTTTCTGCATCATCCGTACATCTCGCTATGAGATTTGTCTCCTTCTGTCATAATGAACCTGCTTAATAGACTTTCAGCTTCCTTCTGTGAAATTCCAATGCTTCTTGTCAGAAAATCCCTAATCTCCGCAGGCTTTTTCCCCTTCGCAAGCATGTCCTGGATCATCAGGATCGTTCTTTCCCTTACCCTTTCGCGAAATTCATCTTCAAGATGAAGGGCCTGAACCATCAGGAATAATGACGAGAGAAGCATATTCATGCCATCATTCATTTCTTCCTTTGTCAGGTTTTCAAGATCCAGATCCACACGGCTGACAACTTCCTCGTTTAGGCCGTCCAGCATGAATTTAACAAGGTCTATCTGGCTATTGAGGATGAGCAGTACCCTGCATATGGCAAGCCTCTGCCTGTTTTCTATTACTGCAGTCTCAATGCCTGTGCGCATAAATATCCTTATGAATGAATTCTCAAACACCATGAAAATAGAAAATGGCAACCTGGGGTTCTCCAGAACTAGGAATTTACCAGAATCCCGAACCTGCCACGGTATATCAGCCAGGTTTCCAGATGTTTCCTCACCCTTCGCAAGCCATTCCAAGACCTGATCCTTGCCTATGATCATTGATGGAACACAACACACCAGACTATTTCATTTTTCGCGGTGCCTCTCCCGGGAGAGGCTTGCTTATCACATCATCCTGTGGTGGAGGCAATCAGATTACTTTTATACGGAATTTGAAAATACCGTAACAGGGCTTCCACAATGGCAGAGGTTTCCACGTTAGTGATTGTATTTCGAGCCCATCATATGGAAAACTGTGAGGTCTCTTGGAGATGATGGCCTCAAAGATCATCAAATCATCTTCTGTCCTGACATCCAGGTTTTTTTATTCAGTAAATTGGTTTAACATCTCACCAGCCCTGATACCTCTTGAGGATCAATTTCATATCACGCTTGGCCAGGCGGGCATTGCTTTGACTATGTTTCTTGTTGGAGCCGGCATATTCCAGGTTCCAGCGGGAATACTTGCCACTAAACTTGGGTCCAAAAGGGTTGCCATTCTTGGGCTTTACATCATGGCTGCCTTCGCTGTTTTCTCTGGATTCTCAAGTAGCTTTTCAGAGATAGTTGTGGGAAGGTTTATGACTGGCGTTGGGGCCGCTTTCTATTTCAGCACAGCAATAGTAGTCCTCAGGGAGATTTACCCTGAAAAGATCCATTCTCTCATCGGCTACTACAATGCGTCCTACAACCTTGGTGCAGGTGCAGGGATAATATTCATGACACCTGTGGTGGAAGTATTTGGATGGAGGATGGATTTCATAATCAGCGGTTTGTTGACTGCCGCTTCAGCCATATTTATGCAGGTGGCCGTTCACCAGAGGATCAGATACGGAATGATCTCGCTGGGCAAGGTACGTACCAGGGTGCTGAACAGGAGAATATGGCTGATTGCGCTGGCCCTTCTTGGCGTATGGTCGATGAATTATACGCTTCCGGAGTATTTCAAGAGTTTCGGAGCCACCGTTGGAATCCCATCATTCACAGCCGGTGTGCTTGGCGGAATCATACCCATAGCTGGCGTTGCAGGGGGCGTTGTCTCAGGGTTATTCTTCAGGTACAGGCAGGTTCCTACACTGGCATCAATCGCGATTCTCCTTGGCCTCGCGGTTTCGCTTCTGGCCATAAGCCCCGCAATATTCTACTGGCCAATTTTAATAGTAACAGGCCTGTTTGCCACAGTAGCAATCTCACTGGAATACTCAGTGGTCGCGAAATACGAGAATGAACCGGAATATATAGCGATCAGCATAGGATTGATCAACTCAGTGCAGATAGGCCTTGGATCACTCGTGCCTCTCATCTTTGGCTACCTTGCACGCTTTGGATTCTCATACTCCTGGGTGTTTCTGGGGATATTTTGCGCAGTGACGATTGTCTTCTTCCTTCCTCTGGGGCAGGTCGAAAATGTATCCCAGAGTGCAGTGTGAAATTCCCCTAATGACCATCTGTACAATTTAGATAATTAAAACACCGGCGTTTGCCCCATGTGAAGGAATGTTATTATACACGTTTAATAATGATGAGGGGTATGAGCCAAAAGACATGTGTGCAATGCAATACAGAAATGGCCCCTGTTGGGAACATGAACTTCAGGGTTGGCGGATTTACCGGGATTGGTGGTATGCTTCTTGGCGGGTGGAACGACCTTGCAGAAACGACACAAACCTTCGCCCTTTTTAAATGCCCCCAATGCGGAAGGATAGACTTTTATGAGCCTGAGCCCCCGCACAAGGAGAAGGGCGATGACGATGGAAAAAAACACCACTTCCTCTGAGATATTTTCCTGATATCTCATGGGCATATCCCCTGATCATCCACCACAGGCTAGCCCCATCCGTTGAAGCTATGTTCTTTGGCAGCTTTACCAGGTTAGGCTAGCTATTTTAGATTTCATAAATGTGCACGAGATTGCGGCAATAGCATAACGCCTTGCTTCGGGATCGGGGGAACTTTGTCCCTGCGCTGAATGTGCAATCTGATTATTTAAAAGGCGCATCCGTATACCTAAATATCTGGCATGGCAGGAACTCAATTTTAATCGGCCTTATATCCTGCTAGCTATACCATGCCATGTTCCTTAAATGCATAATAAATTCCATTCAACATATGTGGGTTTCATGCTTCACTGCCCGCTATATGATCAGGGCCAACAGAAAAACCTGGCTATAACTGCAAAATTTCGCTGTCAAGCATCCTGAAAAGCTCCAGAATGTCCTTTCGTTCTTCATTGAGCCGATAATAGGTGTATTTTCCTCTTTCCTGCTTCTTCAGAAACCCTTCGCGGTATAGTTTCTGAAGATGGAGAGTTACGCTTGATTGAGAAAGTTTCAACACTGGAACCAGATCACAGGCACATAGCTCCCCAAAAGTGCTTATCTCCAAAAGAATTGCTATCCTGTATTTATTTCCCAAGGAAGATATCTGGTTCTGAAGATTTTCGTATTTACTGACATCAATGGGGGGAAGTTTTCTGACCGGGCACTCTTCTTCACTGGCCATTTATCCTTTTTGCTCCCGCAGATATAATTTCTGCATGCTTAATAGCGTTTCTTCTTTTAAGCTGAACAGAGACAAGAAGCAGCATCAGTGGAATTTCGAGCAGAGGCCCAATCGCAGTTACTATTGGAACGAATGGAAATGCGGAAAAAGCTATTATGGCAATAGCTATGCTAACTTCAAAGTCCCTTGCAGCAACGCTGTATCCAACGGCAGTTGAATCCTCATAATTCATTCTTAACTTTCTGGATGTGAAGTAGCCAATGTTGAATAGAAGGAAATAGAAAATGAGCATTACTACCCCAACCATCCAGATCAGGTTCGGGTATCTTACGATACCATATCCCTCACTCCAGAACATTACGGTGATAGTAAACAGTAGTGCTATAATTTGCACATTTCCAATAGCATTCAGAAATGTGGAGAAACCACTTCTCTTTGCCAGAAACCTCCTTGTGAGAAGGCCTGGGGCAAGAGGGATTGCGAGGTAAAGGATAATGCTTTCAAATATGAGATAGGGGCTAACCGCCACTTTTGATCTTGCGAGGAGCAGGACGAGGAGTGGAGTTGTAATTATCTGGATCCCGGAGTTCCATGCAACGAATGAGACTGCCATGGGAAGATTGCCCTTTGACAAGTCTGTCCACACCATGACCATGGCGATGCATGGCGCAACACCGAGGAGTATAATTCCTATTATAGCCTGGTTTGCAACAGCAGAAGAAATCAAACCAGTGCGGAGGAAAACATAACCAAACATTAGATAAGCCAATCCAGCGACAAGAAAGGGATCAATGGCATAGTTGAGAATCAGCATCAGCGAGATGTTTTTGACATTTTTTATTGATTTTGATAGCTGGTCAACCCTCACCTTTGTCATCGAGGGGTATATCATTAAGAAAAGCCCTATCGGGAGGCCGTATGTGCTGGCATATACACTATATCCCCTTTCAACGTAGCCCAGGGCTAACCCCACAAAGATGGCAACAGCCACAAGAGCAGGAAATATAAGCGTCTTAATGCTAATGCCAGCGATTCATACCACCTTCATGTCCTAATTATATTCAACAACTGTGGCAGAAATTCATCCATCTGGTAGTGAGTCTTCCCGGACAGGACCTGACCATCAAAGATAAACGGGTCAGGAGCCAGCTTCACTCCGAACTCACTGATCTCTTTGGCGATGGATGGGTGCCCTGTAATCCTTCTTCCTTTTATTAGCCCCGATTTGGCAAGGACCAGTGGGGAGTGGCAAATAGTTGCCATTTCAACTCCGTTCTCATAAAGTTCCCTAACCAGAGGGATTGTTTTCTCATTCTTCATCAGGTTCGCTGGAGATTTTGCCCCTGGCATATATATAACGCCAATATCATCCAAATTACTTGAAAGAAGCCTTGTGGGTTTGACCGGATCAACTCCGAACATCCCCTTGTATTCCCTTTGTTCCCATGCCAGTATTTCAAAGTTTATATGTTCCTCAAGGAATCGATAATAAGGTATCCATAGCTCGAGGTCGTGGAAACCGTCATCCAGCATTATTCCAACCTTTTTCATGTTTATCTTCCATTAATCGTATTGTCATATTTAAATATTGCAATTTAACAATTTAAGAAATCAGGACAGATAAACACATACTAACTCATAAACAAGTGGCAGAGAGGCCCATATTGGTATACATGAATAAGGGAAGTGCCCATGGAACAATGCAAGTTGCCAGAATACATTGCAAAGGAGGTTGCAAACCATCCTTCATAAATTATCAGGACAGTCCTTTGCCAAGGGTAGATAGAAAAGGTCAGAATCATGCCAGGTAAGGCCACTATGGTTAGGGAGATGCAATTGGTTCATCTCAATTCCCCTGCATCATGTTCTGTTTTTTTTGTTCCTGCTTTTTCTGTCTTCCTGTATCTATCCACAATAAAGGAGATTGTGTTCATCCATGCGTATATCCACACAACATTAAGCGACACCGCTATAGCAACAAAGACCCATATCAGAACATTCTCATGTCCGATTGCCATTATTTTCAATGTAGATACAGCAAAGAGGCCCAGAGGGAAGCCATACGCCCATACGCTGATGCTTTTTCTTATTGGCTTGGTAAATATTATGATCGCTACCACCAGGAAATTCCAGACTTCAAAACCCCACAACATAACCGAGATCATTCCTGCTGCCGACGGCGATAGATAGAAGATTCCTAGGCCATTGAACTCCACCAGAGATAGGATATTTATAACTATGAGGCTGGCAATCCCAACAGGAAGCATGGTGGTAGGCAATAGATCATGATTCTTGTTGGAAACATGCCCAGCCAAAGCAAGAGACCCGATGAATATGTAAAGGAAGAAGAAAATGCCAAGCCCAAAAACCAATAGGAAATATATGGTGTGCCCTGTTGTGCCGCCATAATAATTTATCAAATCACCACCTAAAAATACGCTGGTTCCAATTGCGAGAGGCGGAATCACAACTGCGTAGTTGATTTCCCTTGGGGTAATTTCTTTGGTGTATAGCCTGTAGCCAAGGAGGACTCCAAGAATCAAAGAGAGCATATATGATAGTGTATAGTTGGCTAGCGAAATGGCTGCAGCCGTACCATTAAGCCCAAAGAACTGTATGAGCTGGTAATTCCCTACAAAACAGATGATCGGTATCAAAGAAACAAAGCTTAGTCTTGTTAAATTGTGCCAGTGGCTGGAAACTTTATCCCCAGTTGAAAGGTTATGAATGATCCACAGAATAAGGACAGCAGCAAATATCGCAATGCCAAGAAAACTGAAAAATTCACCAGCCAGATTCAGGGCAGCAAATTTAAATTGGCCATATGCAAGAAGGTAAACCTCAGCCAGCGCCAGGGTTCCTATTGATACGCCAAACCATTCAGACCCAAAAGCCTTGACAAAATTTTTGTGCATCTTATCACCAGGACAACGGCTACTTGCATGGAGACGCCATCTCTCTGAGAATATCGATTCCACTCTCCAGGACGCGGTTTCCAGTGGCAAAGAGGGAAACTGCTATCGCGTCCTCAAACTCTTGCCAAGTCCCTCCGTTCCTGAAAAACAGGTCAAGGTAGGAAATTGCGTTTTCAGGATCATTGATGGACATGCTGACGGAAGTGGCTATCAGATACACATACTTCTTATGGAACACGCTGGAAGCCAAAAGGATAACGTTCTCCCTCAGGTGCTCGTTGATCAGATCAAATGATACCCTGGACAACGCAACCCAGTTTTCTGGCGGATTAGATAAGCCAAGGCTCTCAGAGGCGGTCCTCAGTATTCTCTCAACAGCCCTGTTTTCAGGTATACCTTTGGAATGAGCCAAGAACATCGGTA
>JAVZLI010000003.1:0-15758 GCA_038883835.1 Thermoplasmataceae archaeon | reverse complement strand
TCTCAATGGATCCCGTTGAACCACTGCACTCAGATTCCCACTCGTGCCAAGTAACCATCCTCGCGCATAGAACTGGGAAGCTGCCCTGATTAACGCTTCTACCGATTTTTGGCGATATTCTTCGTGAGGCTGTTGGCCAATTTTATTGTACTCCATCCCCTATGACCTCTCCGTATGTTGGCCTGCACTGAAGTCGGTTTCAGATGGCTTCATCTGCGCCCCCTTTTCGAACCATCGCATATTTCTGCAATGCATCTTCCGGAATTTACCTCACCAAACGCAGCCCGATTCTGCCATACTTTGTTCACAAATTTCTCCGCTTATTAACAAATAATATTTCAATCTTTTGTGATGCGGAGACTTTCAAATCTTAATGGATGGAATGACGGTATATTTGTCGTACAGAACCAACTTTGATCAAGGAGAATCTTTCCACGTCAGCCTGCAACCAAATGATGCATAATGACTGAATCTAGGAAAAACTAGCAGTCCATGAGCATCTGGAGCGTGGCATGTGCTAGCGAATATATTTATAACTTTATATAAATAGTAGCAATATTAACTAGTGAAAGAATGGGCAACTACCTGAAAATTCTCGAGGCTGGAGATGGCGACGTCTTGCTTTTGTTGGGCAACGAGGCCATAGCCAGAGGTATCATTGAGGCAGGTGTCGGATATGCAGCTACTTACCCTGGCACACCATCCAGTGAAATTGGTGATGTTCTCTTCGACGTTGCCTCAAAGGCAGGAATTCATTTTGAATTTTCCACCAATGAAAAAGTTGCTCTCGAAGGTGCGTATGCTGCAAGTGTAAGCGGCGTCAGGTCAGTTGTTTTCATGAAACACGTGGGGCTAAACGTTGCTTCAGACTCCCTGATCACATCTGCGTACACGGGTGTCAGAGCTGGGTTCGTAGTTATCACAGCGGACGACCCATCAATGTTTTCTTCGCAAAATGAGCAGGATAACAGAAAATATGCTGAACTTGCCCATTTGCCAATGGTTGAACCTTCAAATCCTCAGGAGGGAAAATATTTCTTGCTTCGTGCATTCGAACTCTCAGAGAAATATTCCATCCCAGTCCTGTTCAGGACAACAACCCGCGTTGCTCATCAGAGGGCCGCGGTCACGTGCGGAGCAAGGAAAAAACCAGATACCAAGGGTAGATTCACCCGTGACATTGATAGATTCGTATCTCTGCCGGCAAATGCAATATCACTCAAGAAGGATCTGCTCAACAAACTGGTGCGGATTTCAGGAGACTCTGAATTTTACAATCTCAACACAGTTATAGGAAGCGGCTCAGCTCTGGGCATAATCTCGTCGGGTGAAGGTTTCAATGTCGTTATGGATGCAATTTCGCTGAACGATATGCAGGCGGATGTTCTGAAACTTGGGCTGACAAGCCCGATCCCAGAGCAGGAGGTACTGAACTTCATTGCTGCCCATGAAAGCATCATCATTGTAGAGGAACTTGATCCATACCTAGAGAAGAACATTCGTGCCTTGGTTCAGCTGCGTGGTGTTCCAGCTAAAATATCCGGGAAAATGGATTTGAAAATTCCGGAAAATTACGAACTTGCGCCTGAATCCGTGGCCAAAGTGCTGGCAGAAGCATCTGGATTACCAACGGAGAATCCAATGCGCGGTAGTGATATCAAAGAGATATTTGTCCCGCCTAGGCCTCCTGTCCTCTGCCCAGGATGCCCACATAGAGCTACATATTATGCCGTAAAAAGAGCAGTGACAATGGCAGGGATTAAGGATCCAATTTTTTCATCAGACATTGGATGCTACTCACTCGGTTTTTATGAACCATTTCAGGAGGCTGACGTTCTATTAAGCATGGGTTCGTCCATTGGCACCGCTTCGGGGTTTAGCATTGCCACTGGCCAGAAGGTAATAGCATTCATAGGAGATTCAACCTTCTACCACGCGGGTATACCTCCGTTAATAAATGCATATCATAACGGTAGCTCAATGCTGTTGATGATACTTGACAATGGCATAACAGCAATGACGGGAGGACAGCCTAACCCAGGAGAAGCTGATGGCCCGAATGGACGCCCGCTTAATATTGTTCCTATTGAAAATATAGTCAGAGGAATCGGGATAGACTTCATCAGGATAGTTGATCCCTACGACCTCAAGGCTACTCTAAGGGCAGTGTCTGAGGGTTTAAGGCATGATGGAATCGCAGTAATAATTGCAAGAAGGGAATGCGCGATACTTCGGGATAGGCGGATGAAAAGTGAAGGAAAGATTGTAAAATTCCAGGTAGATCCGGCCAAATGCAGCCTTTGCAGGAACTGTATCGAAAAATTTGCTTGCCCAGCTCTGCATGAAGAGGATAAGGTAGTGATAGACCAAGAACTGTGTGATGGCTGCGGTGTATGCGCCGAGCCATATGTCTGTCCTTTTGGTGCGATAAAGATCATGCCAGGTGATCAACAATGAACAGGAATATACTCATTTCTGGAGTCGGAGGGCAGGGAGTGATTACAGCTGGGGCTCTTATTGCAGCGGCAGCAACAAATTCAGGTATAAAGACTGTGATGTCTGAGATCCATGGCCTGTCGCAGAGGGGAGGGAGCGTAGTGGTTGAGGTAAGAATGGGAGATGTCTTTTCGCCAATCACTCCCGCAGGGAAAGGTGATGTACTGATAGGTTTCGAGCCAATTGAAACGCTTCGAAACATTCATAGATGCAGCCCACACTGCGATGTGATAATGAATACTGTCAGGGTATATCCCGTATACCTGGGCATTCACAGGCAGAAATACCCAGATGACGATTCTATTTCTAGCGCGCTTTCAGGATTCAGGGTTCTAAAGATTGACCCTTTCAGCCTCTTTGATTTTAAAAATGACAGCAGGCCAATTAATTCTCTGATCCTGGGGGCGACGTGCAGCTGGAGCAACATCGGGATTCCCCCTGATATGATTGAGCATGAAATAATGGAGAGGTTCAGCGGCCGATCAATGGAAAGGAATATTGAAGCATTCAGGGCAGGATATAAATATGGAAGATCCGTGGCGGAGGGGGATCTTTATGGCATCGTTCAGAGCCGCCCTCAGTGACCAATTGAAGAACAGTAAAAATTTGACATTCATTTGCAGCCGTTAGGGAATTCCAATAACCTTTGCGTCTAGAATTACCTCGCCATCCTGATTCGCGAGGACAGGATTAAGGTCCAGCTGTTGAATGCAATCCATATTGTCCACAGCAAAATTTGAAAGCTTCACAAGGAAATCGCAAAGCGAATGCATATCCACTTTTATGTTCCTGAAACCATCCCGTGTGAATTTTACAACGGATGTTTCTGCAACCATTTCACTTGCATCCTGAAAGTTTATAGGTACAGCCCGGAATGAGATGTCATTATACAGTTCAGTGAAAATCCCGCCCATCCCAAACATTATGGCAAGGCCGAAGTTTCTGTCATTGTACAGGCCTGAAATTATTTCTAGGCCGCCGAATAACATCTCCTCCACCATCAGCTGATAATTGGGAAATCTTCTATGCATAATCTCAATCTGATCCTCCAGGTCATTGCTGTCTTTTATCCAGAGCTTGATAGCACCTGCCTCGGTTTTATGGGGAATTCGCGTATCAACAACCTTGAGGACTGCTGGAAAACGGATTGGGGCCCCAAAGGATCCTGTGCCAACAAGATGCCCATTTGGCACCTTGAAACCGTATTCTTTGAGAATCATCTTAAGGTTGTATTCATTTGCTTCTCCAGATGCCAACAGGTTATGCAAGCTTTCACAGGCCAATGGCTTCACCCCCAAGCTGATGCGAACTGTAGAGATATAATGCCTTTGCTGCCCTCACAACTCGGTACACTGATGGATAGGCCGGTATCTTTCTCTTTTCAAATTCAGCTACCAGTGGCCGAGCAAGTTTAGAACCAAGAACTCCAATTACGATTGGTTTCTGCCCTCTGTCTGTTACACGCTTGATCTTTTCTGCTATTTCAGTCGACATCTTGGGGGTTTGCGGAAGTGGGAAACCTATGATGAGATCCACCATTCTGTCTGACTGGAGTATATCCAGGACTTCACAAAACTGATCGTCACTGCCATCAGCAGTTAAATCAATTGGGTTCTCAACTGATCCAAAGCTAGCTACAATATCACGCAGGCGATCCTTCGTTGAATCTTCCAAACCGGCAAGTTGCATTGAAACACCTTCCCTTTCGGACGTAATATAATCTGAAGCTATCACACCGGGACCTCCCGCAGTAGTCACGACCGCAACCCTGTTGCCTGGTGCCCTCTTGGAATAAACAAGCACCCTGATGAAATCCATCAATTCAGTCTCATTGTAAGCCCTGACCGCCCCTGCCTGGGCAATAAGGCCATTTACTATCCTGTCATCCGATGCCATTGCTCCCGTGTGCAACACTGCAGCAGCTGACGACTTCTTTGTTCTCCCAGCCTTCAAGATTACTACTGGCTTTACCTTAGATATTCTTCTGATGCTGTCCAAAAAACTGCGACCATTTGGGATGCTTTCAAGATAAATGCCGATTCCAGCGGTCCGCCCATCGCTCATGGCGTATTCGAGGAGTTCATTCTCATCCAGATCAGATCTGTTTCCCAGATTTACAAAGAAAGACAGGCCAGTTCCACTTTCAGCTGCTTCATCTAGCATCATGAGGCCCAGTGCACCACTCTGGGTTATCAGGCCAATACTTCCAGCAGGAGGGAAATTGATTCGATCTGGGGGAGTCAGGGCAGTATTGAGTTTGGAATATGGAAGAAATATGCCAACAGTGTTTGGCCCTATTACGCGTGTATTTGAATTCATTATTTCATGCTGGATATCATGTTCCAGCTTTCGCCCCTCCTCACCTGTTTCCGAGAAGCCACCAGGAATCAGAATGACATATGGCACGTTTCGATTGACGCACTCCCTCAGCACCTCGAGGCTTCTTGCGGCTGAGATGGCAATCACAACCAGGTCTGGTGTTTCTGATAAGGAAGAAACACTGGGAAAGCTTTCTATCCCCTCGACTTCCTTAAGGTTAGGGTTGACAGGGAATATTTTCCCTCCATATCCAGATGCAATTAGATTTCTAAGGATGGCGTTCCCTATCTTCATGGGATCATTTGAAGCCCCAACTACTGCCACTGATTTAGGCTGAAAAAGAGCAGCTAACATGATAAATAAAGCTGAGCTATGAATAAAATTATTTTCTATTACATATAAGACAACAGGACAAGAAGTGAAGCGCTAGATGCAGTGATCACTGCCCGGAAGACCTGGATGTTTCATGGATGAATCCTTTATGCAAATGACGTGACCTATGGGTACCGTATCAAGGGCAAGAAACACTTCCAAAACAGTACCGCTTCACTCTGAAAGCGTCCATTCGACACCCTTTGATTCAGTGCAACAGCGAATGAAAAATCCACGGGTGGGCCTTGCATCGTTATAATGGTCATTGAGATGCGGAGGGCCGGATTCGAACCGGCGAACCCCTACGGGAATGGACCCTAAATCCATCGCCTTTAACCTGGCTCGACAACCTCCGCACAGCACCAGGGGATTGAGCCAGGATATAAGAAATGTGCTAAAATTTTGCCACTATCCTTGGAGGGGCATTTCCTTGCGGAAGCGACCTGCAAGTCATAGAGATGCTTCCTATTATATTGCGGTTGGACACGAGAGACAAGCTTAAGTTATCAATAAGGCCCTGAGATATTCAATAGCAGAATATTCCGATTATGCTGACTATAACTCACAAAGTAACAGGGGATAAAGAATGATAAGCATGCCGTATCCAAAGGCCACGGAATGGAGCAATTAATCCATGAAACCCTTGGGATGGCACAAGAAATGCATTTAGAGCAACAGAGTAGGCAATGAATACTCTTGAAGCCATTTATCACCCAGAGCCTACCTTACAATATGTGCTCTTCTAGCCTTCATATTATTTTTCCGAAGGATCTGAATTCATTCAAATAGAAAGAAGCAAAAGCTGCATCCGAACGGGTCTTCGCTATCCAGACAAGATCTAAAGTTGGATCATAAGTGGTTAATAAATGGATTCTGCGAGGTAATATGGCGCTATGGGAAACTCAATTTTGGTTCCATGCAGAGAAGACCACCTGCTTGCTATTTCCTTCTTCAGAATCTCAGCCTGCATGATTTTCTGTTCATGGGGCAAATCTTCCAGACCCTCGATTTGAGCTATTCTGCTGTACCTGTCTCCCGGGGAAAGTTCAAGAGGAGAAATGAAGACGATATCATTATGGCCCAAGGGGAGATGGGCTACATATTCAGAGGTTTTTTCTATGTGAACCTTTGCAAGCTTTGCGCCTCCGGCCCCTGAAAGAATGATGAGCCCAACAGCCAGACCTGAATTCTTTGCAGCAGTTATAATATCTGCCGCCTCCTTAAGCTGAAGTGGCTTGTTCAGAATACGGAGCACATCAGTGCTAGCTGACTCCAGGCCGATATAAATTCTTCTAAGACCCAGATCATGAAGAAGCAAAAATTCTTCTCTGGAAGGAGAAGTGGTGAATATGTCCATGAACGAATCCACAGGAAGGGGGAGCATGTCCCTTATTTTCCTCATAACTGGCTCCAAGTTTTCAATTGAAGTGTTGGCTGCGTTTCCGTCTCCAAGAAAGATGCTCCTCCTGCTCTCAGTGCCCTTCCCCAGTATTCTCATGACGCCACTCAACTGCTTTTCAACCTCAGCCTCAGAGAGTTCCCTATGCCTTATGCCGGAGTATAGAGAGCAGAAAGTGCAGCGATTCCAAGTGCACCCGTAACTGTACCTGACATAGAGGGGAAAGTAGACATCCGGTGGGATAATAGAAATTCTGCCTCCATAAATTGACATGAGCCTTTGTGAATTCTCCTTAAGTGAAGCCCAGTTGAGCCTGGAAAGCCTTGACATGAAATAGTTGATATTGCTGTCTACATCAGGGTGCGCTTTCTCCAGGAGCTCAAAGGCACGATCCCTGATCATTGGAATGAGCGGTTCCGCCTCTTCTTGGCTGATCCTTCTGGCAAAATGGCGCCCACCCTGGTTTCCGACATGAAGGTATGTGTTCATCAACCCCCTTCTGTATGTTTTGCCACCGATGGAGGCGAACAGGGGGCGAGCCTCCAGATCAAATGCGAACACGTCGGATCCCACTGAACCGATTGTAACGACACCGCCTTTTATGCTAATAAAGGAACTTGCCATTGTAACCTTACCTTCCAGAACATATCAAGATGCCACCATTTTTGTGCCAGGAAGCTGCGAAATGAAGAAAACAAAAGCTGGGAACACAACTAACAAAGTCACTCAGTCACCCAAAGTTCTTGTGAATTGCTGGTTCACCCTCAGGTCAACAGTATTCTTATGCGCAATTCTGAGAAGATCGGGGTAACGTCCTTGAAAAGCCTTATTTAGGAATTCCACAGCATTGTCGAGAGATATTCCATGGCCAGCGCTCACTATGAATCTCCTGCCTGATGCGTATGCTACTCTCTCCGAATCTATGTAGACGTAGTTTCCTATAATTTGGCCCATGAGGAGAGACTTTGCAATGCCAATGGTCCGAATCCCTAGCATTACCCCTGCATATGAAGCAAGACCTGCTCTTCTTGGATGCAGGTATCCATTTCCATCAATCAATAGGATTCCCTTGAAATCCCTGCATAGCGTTTCTATAAATCTAAATTCCCTGAAGGCGAGATATCCCGGTATATAAGGAAACCTTACTGGAAGCACGGCATTCCGGGTATGCAGGCCGTCAGAATCCCTCCAAACAAAACTGCCGTATCCAAAACCGTCATCATAGGAAACATCTACGGCGCCAATTGCTGCATCATCGTCATATGATCCACTCACATCGACCTTTTTTGAGATTTTGTCCTGAACGTTTCTCATTATTTCCAGCGGCTTTATTGAAACGAATTCTTTGTGGCGGAGTTTCTCGAAGTCAACCACCTGGGAACCGTTTGTGTCAATTCCCTCAGAGTGGAGCATCCTAATCTTCTCTGACTGCCCCAAATATCTCGTGTATTTCCAGATATACCCATCGGACCTGATGACCCTGTGAATTGGTATTTCGTTGCAGTCACGGCATATTGAGATCATATACGCACAGGATCTCGCTGCTGCAATATCACCAAGCGCGACAGCTAGATCGCCATAGGTTGATATTTTACCCTCGGGAATCTGTGTGACAAGCCCATAAAAATATGAGTAGAGATCGTAAGAATGAAGATGAGGTATCACTTCAGGATTTACTTGCATGTTAACCACATTATCATGATTACCGTCAGAAGCCAGCTGATCAATAAGTAATTAATGTGATTTATCATTTCCCCTTTCAATGTTTGAGAATGGCTTCGGGCGGCTTGGAGACTTTGTCAGCAGAAACAGTGGCAAGGTCATAATTGCATGGGTTGTTCTTCTTGTTGTCCTTACACCCTTTGCGTCGCTTCTTTTTTCCGAGACATCATACAACATCGGATCTGACATAGTCCCAAGCAATTCTATGGCAAACATTGCGGATAAGCTCCAAAGTGAATATTTTTCGTCCTCAAATCAGAGCAGCAATTCCTCTTCACTGGTGGTTGTGCTAACTGGTGTTAATGTTTCCACTCCAAGCGGATTTCAATCCCTCTACCGATCACAGAACCTAGTCAATTCATATCTCAGGTCAAATGGCCTCAAAGGAAACGTATCCAGTATAATTACAGTGGAAAATCAGACTCTTATGGCAGTTGGAAACGCCACACTCAGCATGATCAATGCAACCTATCCCCTACTCTCCGGAATCAACAGCGAAGCTTATTTTATCAACCAATCTGGCCAATTGCTTTCGCTTGGACTGTTTGGTTCCACCCAGCTCTATGTTGAGAATTTCAGCTCGACGCCGACGCACAATAAAACAGCTGCAATAATATACGCTGCCAGCCATATGCCCCCACAACTGGGCTATATTTTTAATTACACTTCATTCTTGAATAGCTTCAGTAAGAATTTCACCGGAAATATAACCAGCGCTACCATTAAGTCTTTTAATGCATCGCAGATTACCGTAATAAGCCCAGCACAGAAATTACTGATTCAACATGAAGCTGAGACGCTCCTCAATACTTTCACGTACCAAGATTACAACCTGGCTGATCTAGCGCCGTTCAACCTTTCCTTTTATAAAGTTGCTTCTTCCTTTGCTTACCACACTATTAATGAATCACTGAACAGCAGTGTAACAGGATTCATAACTGACACGTTGAATGTTTCTCTTAAAACCTTCATTTATTCAGCCATAAACACAAGCCAGCCTGCCACCACAGATCAGATTGCTGGCCTCGCTGATCAATACTCATCCAGTGGAGTCATGCATGTATTCAGCGGCAATCCCCTAATTTATGTGCGTCCACAGTACATTGGCAGTTTCGCGGTAACCTTGAACATTACCCCCAACATCTCCTCCGCTGTTGGAAGCCTGTATGACGGGGGTTCATTTTCTGTATTTCCTGCTGTTCCACAGCCCTTCGTGTTTCATCAGTTTGTAGGATATGACAACAGCACTGTCATTACGCTGGTTAATACAGATGTCAATCTTACAGTAAGCCAGGTTGATGCTGTTAACAACATCTTCCGAAGCAATTTGCCAAACGTTCCAAATGCAGACTCATATGCTGCTGGTTCATCAGCCCTTTCAAACCAGCTCGCCGATGAGTCATTGGGAGGTATGGAAAGGGCACTCATAATTGGCATAGTGCTATCTGTGATCATCGTAGGTGTGTTCTTCAGGTCACCGGTTGCAGCATTCCTCCCACTTGCTATGTTTGGAGTCTCTGCTGGAACAGCACTTGCCCTGAATGCTCTACTATACAAATACGTGATACATGGGACGATATCCTTCATAACGCCTACTCTTCTTCTTATTCTTCTGCTTGGATTGTCCAGTGACTACGTTGTTTACATAATGGCAAGGTTTAGAAGAGAAATGAGGGGCAATAACCCATCAGCCATCCATGATTCCGCCAGATGGGCAGGGCATGCAGTGTTCACATCAGGCATAACTGTGGGCCTATCCTACGTTGTCCTTTGGCTCTCGGGGGTACCAATTTTCAGCGACTCTGGACTCACTAACGCGATAGGTGTCGTGGTCGCGATTCTTGTTGCAAATACTCTTCTCCTAGCTATCCTTAGCCGCGGAAAGGAAAGGGTATTCTGGCCATCGAAAATAAGAAAGGGTGATTCCAAGGTTGAGCAGAGCTACATGGGAAACATTGCCAATATCGTTTTGAACCATAAGGGGAAACTACTGATCATTTTCGTGATAGCCACATTGGTGTCATCTTATGTTTATTATATAACAGGCACAAACATGGATGTTTTCGATCTTGTTCCTTCCAGCAGTGGAATTCAGGCCATTGAGGTTGTGAACTCAAGCTTCCATGGAGATTTCTTCGACCGTGGTTATATAATACTGGAATTTCCAAGCCCTGTGTACCACAATGGCACATTTAACGCCCAGGAGATGTCGGCTATTAATGCAGTGGAAAATATGCTGAGCAGCCAGGCTGATGTGTCACAGGTATATGGCCCCACATATCCATATGGCTATTACGTTCCATACAATTATAGCGGAAGCTATAACTCTACATATCTTTCCCAGATGCTTTCCTATGTTGGATCTAATCCACATTATGTCATGATTACATTCCAACTCTCCAGCTTAGCCTGGCTCGCCCCTGCATCGAGTTTTGTAAATTCTCTGCCTTCAAAGCTTTCATCTGTTGATTCAGGACATTTCAACTATTATGTGGGTGGCCTTACTGAGGGGCTGAATGATGCTTACTCATTCACTTTATCCAGCTTCATAAAAATGATACCGATTCTTTGTGGTGCCATATTTGCAGTTCTGTTCATACAGCTTTCTTCGCTCTTTACTCCCCTCAGGCTGCTGGCCATGGTACTTGCTTCCGTTGTAATTTCACTTGCCCTGAGCTATATGGCACTTCATTACTATGCAGGACTGCCTGTGTTAATATTCCTTCCCATGTTTACAGTAATCACTCTGCTTGCTGTTGGCCTGGATTACGACATTTTCATGGTCACAAGGGTCAGGGAAGAAGCCTTCAGAGGGAAGGATGACGCACAAGGCATCCGAACTAGCCTCCTTGAGAATGGCGGAGTAATAATAACCCTTGGGACCTTGCTGTTCGCCACTTTCGGCGCCCTTGCATTCAGTGACATTGGAATAATCGAAGAGATTGGAGTAGGCCTTGCACTTGGCGTTCTCATTGACACGTTTATAAGCTGGCCCTTCTTTGTGCCGACTGTCATGCTTTTCCTTAAGAGGCTCAACTGGTGGCCATCAAAATTGTCAAAAAGATAATCTGAAAATTCAGCTGTGAAATTGGTAATTTTCATTTGATTTTCATTTTCTGCCATGAATAAGAAAAAAACTATATATTGCGCTAAAATGTAGCACGGAAACCGATGAAAACCTATCTGAAAGTGACATTTTCCAGTGAGGGCGCAAAACCCAGTGAAGTAATAAATAGGTTGAGGTCTCTAGGGTTCAAACCCGTTATAGGCGAACATGACATGATTTATGAATGGGGCCAGAATGCAACTACAGAGGACTCCATATGGTTCGCTGACAAGATTCAGGCTACCCTTGAAGGATTCAAGGTATTTTTCCAAATCGAGACCCTGAGCGACTAATACCTGAAATCCCGCCTCTCCCCACAAACGTTGCAGGTAATCGCAAGATCTCCCTTGTAGAGCCTTATCTTTGTATATTCATCGTAAAAATGGCTGCAAGCGGGACAGTAGAGGCGTTTAATGCGCGACGGTATGGTGACATTTGATCTCCGCCCAATTTTCTTCATTAGCTCGATCTCCTGTGCGGAGATATCTGGGAATGCATGGCGGAGGCTGAAGGCAACATGGAAGAGCTTCATGATCCTTTTCTGGGCAACGTCCCTGAGTTCACCCTTTGAAATGTAAATTTTCATAATACCTCCCGTCAATTATGTCCCAATGATTAAACTTGTCTTGTTGGACGTGGACGGAACAATAACAGACATAAATAGAAGCCTCTCACTTTCTGCAGTGGAATCCATGAGGAGAGCCCAACAATCCGGCATAATCGTCAGCCTGGTAAGTGGCAACGTAATACCCGTTATGTATGCACTCAAAACTTACATTGGGCTTCGAGCTCCAGTGTTTGGAGAAAATGGTGGCATAATGCTCACTGATGACACCATAAAGGCGTTCTTCGATATATCCAAGCCCCTGAACTTCTTCAATCACATATCGAAAGAGGGGCTTGCCAGTGGTATCCTTACCAATAAATGGAGGGAAACATCAATGGGATATTCCCCTGCGAGCGGGATGGAAGAACGGATAGTGGAAATTTCACGGGAATACGATGTAGAAGTGGTGAACAGCGGATATTCCTGGCATATTCTTAACAAGGGCCAAGATAAGGGCTTTGCACTTTCTGTGCTCATTGATATGTTCAAACTAAAATCCAGCGAAGCAGCCGTTATAGGGGACTCATTCAACGATGTGCCGATGTTCAAAAATGATGTCATGAAGGCTGTGCCTGCCAACGCAGAGCCAACACTGAGGAGAATTGCTGACTTAGTATCAATTAAGAGCCATGGTGAAGGCACTTCAGACCTTCTGCAGCGTATCATGGAAATGAATCAGTAAAGAAATTCGCCGTGATACCCCTCCAGCAATTCGCCATTTTCGATGACCTTGCTTCCTGATATGAAAACGTCAGAAGGGAATATTGCTGGGAAATCTTGGAATGGTGAAATAGGGCAGAGGGAATGCAGCCTATCCTGGTTTATCCTGCGCTCTTCCGATGGGTGGAACGTAATTACATCGAACTTGTATCCTTCCTGGATTAATCCCTTCCTGATGTTGAATACTCTGGCAGGAGCAGTGGAAACTGTCTCTACAAGCCTGTTCAATGGCAGGATCTTTCTTGTGAAAAGGGCTAGAAGCAACGGGACCCTGGTCTCAACGCCTGCAATGCCTGACGGGGCCTGTTCAAATACTTCTTTTTCTTCCTCGGTGTGGGGAGCATGATCCGAACCCACGTATGTGATCCTTCCGTCGAGATATGCCTGAAGAAGATTCCGCTGCTCTTCAACAGACCTCAAGGGAGGGTTGCATTTTCCCCATGGCCCCAAGTCCATTGAATTGTTGAGCAGGAGATGATGTGGAGTCACCTCACTCAGAGTGGTCTGATTAAGCAGATCAAGAGAGGATGATGAGCTCACATGTGCCATTACCTTTCTGCTTATATTAAGGCCGGAAATCATACCGGCTGCTTCTATTTCACACTGTATTGGCCTGGAATTGTCATGGTCAAAGAGATTGTTCTCAGTTTCCATCCTGTGAATTCTCAGGCACTCCGCATCCTCCCCATGAAACACAACTGGCCTGCTGAATTCCTCCAATTTACTTGCGTTTCTTAAAAATGACGTGGATTCGGCGCCAACGTTTGTGCTGCTGCCTAGGTAAACCTTAAGGCCAATTGACCTCTTGTCAATTAACCTTGTATCCTGCCCATTGAACATTGAGTACAGGCCAAAATCGCATAGGGCCTTTCCCTTCACTGCAGAAAGCTTATTGTCGAACCTTGAATAGTCGGTAATTGGCTGAATGTTGTTGGGCATGTCTAAAATGGTTGTTGTCCCGCCATACAACGCTGCAAGTGTTCCGCTCTTAAAATCTTCTTTCCAGGTCTCCCCGGGGTCCCTGAAATGCACGTGGGGATCAATGCCTGCCGGGATTACAGCACCATCCAGCTTGATCTTCCTTGCACTTCTCAGGTCTCTTCCTATGGCAGTTATTGTGCCACTCGAGACAGCAACTTCAATATCCTGAAGGGCCCCATTGTAAAAGAACCTGCCTTCAAATATTGCATCTGGAATTGCTTCAGACGCCACGCCTTTCACCCCAGATTATCTTGTGTGTCTGCAGCATGAACCTTGCATTCAAGCCATCGCTAAGCAGACGTTCTGCAATCCACTGTGGATCAGTTTTCCATGCAGGTTGGATGAGAGCCTCACAAGGTATACTGTGTGTCATGAGGAATTCCCTTGCAAATTCATAATCGCTCTCATCTGCAATAACAAATTTCACATAATCCTGCCCACGTATGATGGTTAGGTTTTCTTCCAGGAGGGATTCGGATTCTCCTGATGATGGAGTCTTTATGTCCATGTCAATGTAGACATTTTCATAGGATAGGTAAGGCCTTATGCTTATAGAACCACTGGTTTCAATCAACACCCTGTAGCCTCTTTCATGGAGTGCCCTCACAAACTCCGGCGCTTCCCGCTGAATCAGGGGCTCGCCCCCAGTAAAGCATACCCATCTCACCCTTAGGGATTCTACCTGTTTAATTATATCCTGCAGCTTGATTTCTGTCCCACCTTGAAATGTGTACGTGGAATCACACCAATTGCACCTTAGATTGCATCTGTTCGTGCGTACGAATGCCATTGGGATTCCCGTGAATGGGCCTTCTCCCTGTATGCTCTTGAATATCTCAGTGATTAGCACACTATACAATGCCATGCTGTTAGTTATTCCTTTCCACAGGTGCCCTCTAAGTAAGAAAACATATATTGTCCCTAGCCCTATGGCATATATGAGCTTTAGCCGTATTTTTGATTACGCCAGAGAGACAGATTGCATACTTATTGCGCAGGGGACGGAGAACTCTGTGGATAAGACTTTCTTTTACCTTACTGGAGTTGAGGGTGGTCTTTTTGAGGGATCAGCCCTTATAGTGACACCCGACGAACTTAAGATAATTACATCACCATTGGAAGAGGAACTTGCCAGATCAACGGGTTACGAGGTGCTGCTATTTAATACAAAAAAGCAATTCGAGGAAATAATCAAGCAGAATCTTAAGGACAAGTCAACTGTGGGATTGAACTATACTGCACTTACGCTCAGCCGTTACAAGGACCTGCTTAGAATTGTCCCTGACAAGGAATTTGTCGATGTCTCTGGATCCATAATGGAAGCCAGGCGAATGAAATCACAGGAAGAACTTTCCAGGATTAAGGAAGCTGCCAGGATTGGGAGCAGGGCCTTTGAAAATTTGCTTGATAAGATCAAGGAAGGCATGACTGAATCAGAGGTCTCTTCGCTGATTGCGTATGAGATGATGAAACTGGGAGCGTCAGAGCCCTCCTTCAGCACCATAGTCGCTTTTGGGGAAAATGCATCCATGCCTCATTATTCCCCGGGATTAAGGAAACTGAAAAAGAATGATCCAGTGCTTATTGATTTCGGTGCAAGATACAAGAGGTACTGCTCCGATATCACAAGAACGTTTGTATTCGGAAGAGCGAATGCACAGCTTAAGGAAATGTATGACATAGTGAAGGAAGCACAGGATGTATCAATGAAAGCAATAAGGGAAAATGCCAATGGAAGGGATGTGGATCTTGCTGCGAGAGAAGTTATTGACTCGTCAAAATTTAAGGGCAAGTTCATTCATTCCCTTGGCCATGGGATTGGCCTGGACGTGCATGATCACCCTGCCCTATCACAGAACCTTGATTTTACGCTTAAAAGCAACATGGTGGTAACGGACGAACCCGGTGTTTACGTTCCAAAGGTTGGTGGCGTAAGGATTGAGGATGATGTTGTGGTAACAAAGGATGGCTTTGAGCTTATTACCACAGCCACACGTGATCTGATAGAGGTATCATGATCCGCGCAAGCCACCAGC
>JAVZLI010000002.1:0-15789 GCA_038883835.1 Thermoplasmataceae archaeon | reverse complement strand
TGTAATAATTGTCATAATATTCCTCAGTGGGATCAAGATCCTTAAGGAATGGGAGAGAGGAGCCGTCCTAACTTTAGGAAGGTTTTCTATGATGAAGGGCCCAGGCTTGGTTTATGTATGGCCCATCATAAGCAGAATGAATCCAGTCATATCTACCAGGATCCAGGCGGTTTCATTCAAGACAGAAAGCACTTTTACCAAGGACAATGTTCCAATAAATGTAGATGCTGTGATGTATTTTCAGGTAATCGATCCTCAGAAATCAGTTCTTAATGTGGAAAATTACGCAGCAGCCACGAACTTTTCCGCTCAGACTACCTTAAGGGAAGTCCTCGGAAAGAGCTCCTTTGATGAGGTGCTTTCAGAGAGGGACAAGATTGGCGAATCCGCCAGGGAGATAATTGATGAGAAAACAGAAGCGTGGGGTGTGAAGGTCTCATCGGTAGAGATAAGGGACGTAATCGTGCCCCAGAACCTCCAGGAAGCCATGTCAAGGCAGGCTAGCGCAGAGAGGGAGCGCAGGTCACGTGTTACACTTGCTCTGGCTGAAGTCGAGGCAGCGCAGAAGATGGTGGAGGCTGCAAACCAGTACACAAACAACCCAACAGCTTTCCAGCTCAGATGGATGAATATACTATATGAAATTGGGCTTGAGGGGAAGGGCACCCTCATGATGGTCCCTGCAAATACGCCGACAGTGGGGATACCTCCAGCAATTGCCACTCTAGGGCTAAACGATTTAGTGAAGGGGAAGGATAGCACAGGTGGTCAGGCCACAGGGCCAAGCTGAGATGCCAGGTTAAGGATCTCAAGGGGTGGCAGATCTCCAACCCTCATATCCCTGAAAGCCTCAGGAGCGCCCGGGAATACTGTCCCAATTTTCTTTCTTCTGTTGCTGAAGAGTTTTGAGAGTATTGTGTCAAAGTTGTCCGGTATGGCAATGGATGTTTCCTTGGGGACGATTCTGACAACTGCCGAATCCACTCCTGGAACAGGATAAAAAGAACCCTTTGAAACCTTCCTTACAACAGATATGTCGAAGAAAAGGTTGGAATTTACCGTGAGACGTGAATAATCCTTTGTGCCATATTTCGCAGTGAGCCTTTTTGCAAATTCTTCCTGGACCATAAGCACAGCAGCCTTGAACCTGAAGTCGCGCAGCCTGAAGATTATCTTGGAAGAAATCATATAGGGAATGTTGCCGGCAATACCGTCAAAGCCTCCCGGAGGGAATTCGAGAAAGTTGCCCCTATGGATCGATAGTGATCCTGCGGCTATTTCATCCTGAAAGGAGGATTGAAGTTCAGATACCCAGCGATGGTCGCTTTCAACTCCTATGACAACGTAACCATTGTTCAGAAGAGCCCTGGTGAGGATACCCCTGCCCGGGCCTATCTCCAGTATCCTGGAACCAGGCGGGAGCCCAAGTGATTCCGCCTCATGCCTTGCAATTTCAGGGTTTCTGAGAAAGACCTGCCCATACTTCCTTGTATAAAGCCTGCCACTACTTTGCCACGAAGAGTTTGTGTTTCTCATTCCTTTCCCTCAGCTCTTCTATAATCCTGCTAGCGATCATTTTCTGAGGGTTGTGGAGTGTTTTAACCCTGTCTGTCAGGTCCTTGAAAGATTCGAAGGGCTTCTTCTTTCTCTCTTCGATTATTGTCCACATGGTCTTATTGCCGAGGCCAGGCAGAAGCTCAAGGGTATGCAGCCTGGCATTGATGGGCTCAGCAGTGTTGAAAAATTTCACCATGTCCCTTTCCTTTGTTTCGACGAGTTTCTCGACGATGAATGGCAATTCGTTCATAGCCGCGTTGGTAAGGTCTGAATATGCAATTCGCCTCTTCACTGATATGATCTTATCGCGCTTGGAAGTATCCTTCCCAACGTAAACACGCTCCCCAACGGTGACAACAGAATTCTCCCTAGGGATTAATTCCAGCAGCTTGAATTCACTTTCGCCTATGGCTAGGGCAAGCGGAGTTTTATGGTACGATTTATCATTTGCCCTCCCCTGTGGCAAATAATCCAGCACATAAGCGAATTCTTCCAACTCCTACCCCCAGGCTACTCGTTGGCAAAATAGCTTACAAGGTTATTTAAATCTTCCTCGGAGAGGAGTATATTGTATACGGATAAAATGCTGGTTGCTTCCTCCTTTGATGCTGGGCATATGTCGATGAGTTTGGTAATAACCTTCTCTGGAAGCTTCATCTTGGCAGACAGCTCTTCTTTTATTTTCTGGGCCTCCTCGTAATCGAGCTTTGAGAAATGCTCACAGTACCCAAGAGCCTCGCCTTCGTACTGGTTCACATCCTTCTTTGAGCTGAGAAGCTGCTTGACCTCTGGGATGCTGATATATCTGGTTTTCATCATTCACTTCCGACAATTCTCTTAAGATGGACCGGAGTGGCAAGAACTTCCTTGTATTTTCCACCAACCCTGACTCTCACCAAATATGCATTCCCCTGGCGCCCTGATATCCTACCTGTCAGGCCATGGAACCCATGGTAGGGCATTCCACTGTGCACCGACGGCTCAATGTTAACGGCAACTAGATCATTGATCTCGAAGGATTGCATAAATCTGCTGACTCTCGGCATACCCCTGTCACGAACGTTCTTAGTCATCTTTCTTCTGGAGCCTGCTCTGGGCCCATGGGACATCTTTACCATTCATTCACCATCCCTATGAATCCAGATAACATCCAGGGAGAGTACCTCCAAGGGGCTTCCATACTCGCTGGACAGGCTGGGAACAGTCCTGCCGCCATCGCCTGTTATCAGCTCCTTGATGTAGGTTCCTGACTGTGCCCTTACTGTGATCTCAAATGTGTCATCCGAGACCCATTCAAGCTTCACATCACGTACCTTCTTCACCCTGACTGTATCGGATCTTCTGGTAGATACTCTTAATGGTGTTCTCTGATAAATATCTTTTCCAGAGATAGCTTTTACTGCGGACTCAAGCGCTGCGGCATTTACCACACTCGCCGATTTAACCCTTGCCCTGTAGCTTTTGTCGTGTTCCGCTTTTTTTATCAGTGGAACATCGTCCCGGCTCCGGAACATAAGACCTGAAACCTCTACACCATAGTTGTTAAGGTTTATCAATTTGGCAGCATGTGCCAGATCTATGGATCTTTTCCTCGGGTTTGATACCTCGAGGATGAATTCCCTCCCGTTGCCAAGCATCATCACATCAACGTCTTCCCTTCCCGCACCATGCAAGAAATAATTCTCCCCTCCAGCCATGTCACATAGCGCCTGCCCTATAATGGATTCCACGGTGGCGTTCGTGTCATTCAATGGGGTATGGATCCATCTTGTTTGCGGAAGGTTTCTGCTTTTCTTCAAATATGTGCCTCCAATGTAAAGGCTTTTAATTGTGTATGAGAAGGAGAGATACTGAAGATCAACAGTTATTATTATGTCTGGATCCTGGAAATTCACAGCTTTATTTAACTTCATCTCGAGGATTTTTCCAAATTTTCGGTTGAATCGCTTTTTCACGGAATCAAATTCGGATCCCAAAATCTCTCCAAGGTATGTTTCAGACATGCGCGAATCCTCATCCTGCTTAGACCCGACAAGCATGCTGGAGAACTCATAGCCCTCAAGATCCGATGCGGCCGCATCAGCCATACCATGGAGGTTTAGAAAGAGACCCCTGCATATCTGGCAATTCTCAGGGGATGCCTGCTCGACACTGCCTTTTAATTTATCGGCATTTTCGCTCCAAACAATCCTGCCCCTTTCTTCGTCCTCAATCTCAGGATCCTTTATGCCAGAGTATGCGCCCAGGCACTGAAGGCACACTCTTATCGTGCCTTCCTTAGTGGTTGTGCCTATCTTGCAATCACTACCTTCTCTATGCTGGGGCGTTCCTTCACGAAAACCCTGGATCCACATTCACATTCAATTTCTGCCGTCCCAAAGGACTTCTCAAGAGGCCTTCCACATCTGATGCACTTATACATTTCCACCAGCCTCCTTTTCAGGATTCACAGCAGACGGAGCAATAGTTGCTTGAACGTTCACCTCAGGATTATACGATCCACCTGCGAACTTGTGGCCACAATATCTGCACTCCCATATTCCTGAGGCCACACGCTTTACCCTCCGCCTTGAGCATGATGGGCAGGTGTAAACTGCAGATTTCTGCCTGTAAATATCAAGCCATGCCTTTCTTATGGTAACTCCATATCTGGCCCCGAACCGGCCAGCAGCTCCGACTTTAACAGTTCTTCTGCTCATCTTGCATCACTGAAAATATTTCTCTCTTATGCGCTTCCCCAGATCGACTGACAGCCTTATAGCTTTTTTTATCTCGTCAAGAGTGAGGCTCCCAATTTCACCTTTCTGCATGGCCCTGATGTGCCCGTCCTCTGTCGTAGTGACAGTAAGCCTCGTTGTCCCCATCTGCTCCTCCTCCAGGTCAGGATCGCATATGAGATCCGAACCGATCTTGACCATCGTGACGGAGATAGGAGTATTCCGGACAGGAAGTGGGAAGTCTTTTCCACCTTCAATGCTTGATCCTGGCACCACTGCAGTCCTGAGGGCTGAAATGACACTGAGGGTACAGGCATCAATAAGGTTGCCGTCATAATCAAGGACATCTATGTCTACAAACACAATCCATACCTTCTTGCCAGGTTCAATCACTAGGCCTTCCAGGTCAATCATCTTGCTTTCCCTGATCCCCCTGTCAACGACCCTGGCGATTTCTATGGACATTTCATTCGGGGGACCAGCCTCAAAGGTAGGAAAAGCCATTGGAAGCAATTCAACGTTGGTCGTAAGGACACCCTGATTTGGCGTGTCAGGGAAAGGTTCCCCTGCCTCAATCTTTACCCCTGCCAGAACCTTTGTCTTCCCGAGCTTCACGAAAGCTGAACCTGCGCTGCGTGGAATGTAATTGGCCTGAATTGATATTTCCCTGTATTGATCAAGCAGCCTGTCATCGCTTCTTTTCCCTTCTTTCAGTTTCTTGAGGATAAAGTCCTTTTTTATTTCGGAAAGTATGCCTGCCTCGTCCTTCGGCATCACTCACCACCCCTCGACAGCGTCAGGGCCCTGTATTTTCCAGCCAGGGCTTCTCTCTGGATCTCGTTAATGCGCTTAGCAGCGTCTAGGATCATTCCAGTAGCTTCATCAAACTCCTCCATGGAGAGATCGCCATCCATCTGCATCAGCACAACCTCACCGGTCCTTGCAAGAATCGCCATGGGCAGGTCTGCCTGGCCGAAGTTATCTTCTTCCTTGCATAGATCAAGAACAATGTGCCCGTCAACCTTTCCGGCTGTGCAGCCAACAACCATATCACGCATAGGGACACCTGCTGCAGCAAGGGCGACTGAGGCCGCTGTCAGACCAGCTATTCTTGTTCCGGCATCGGCTTGGAGAACCTCTATGTATACATCGATCTGGGCCCTGGGAAATTGCTCCACCATAACTGCTGAGGAGAGAGCCTCAGACACTACCTTTGATATTTCCATTGATCTTCTATCCGGGCCAGGCCTCTTTCTTTCATCCACTGAAAAAGCAGCCATGTTGTATCTGGCCTTCACCTGGGCCTTTTCTATGTCCTGCGTGTGCTTTGGATAGGCTTCCCTTGGGCCATAAACAGCGACAATAATCTTGTTGCCACCCCATTCTATGAAGGCAGACCCGTCTGCTCTTTCCAGGACATCTGTCTCAATCTTTATGGGCCTGAGTTCGCCCTTAGATCTTCCGTCTATCCTTATGCCATTTTCATCGATCAGTTTTAATGTACTCACTGTCCCCATTATTTTTCACCCTTCAATTCCTTCAAGTACTTCTCCATTCTGTCAGTCAACCCAGTTGTATGGGCCTCCCTCTCCACGAGTTTTACTGCCCTGATTGCCAGCATCACATTTTCTGGGGTCCCGTCTATCCATATTAGGCCATTCTGCCCGACAACAATTCTTGTGGAGGTGGCATCCTTGATCATGTTTACCATTGATCCGCCTCTGCCTATTATTCTTGGAACCTTCGGGGCAGATATGCTTACTATGTGCCCCCCTTCAAGCTTTCTCAGCCCAACATCCTTCAAAGTGAGCCAGCTTTCCCTGATTTCATTCAGGGTCATAACCTTGGCATAAATGTAGTCGCCCGGCCCCAGGTATTTCCTGATGTCTCCACTTGTAGTACGCCACGGTGTGTCGTTCATGTGAAGCAATGTATAGTAGGGCGAATTTATGTCGACGGTCCACATAGAGGGGCCTACTTCGATAACCTTGCCTATGACCTTGTCACCCTTTCTAGGATAATATGGGCCTGAAAATGGTACGACGTCGACCCCCTGCTCTCCCACCTGTACTATACCAAAGTACTGTGAGCAGTACTGCTTTTCACCACACTTATAAACGCCATTTCTGGGCTTACCAAGAGACTCATTTATAACGTCCCCTGGAAGAACTATTTGCTTGCTTTCAGCCATTGATTCACCTTCATACTCTCGAACTCAACAACCCACTCACTAATGTTGCCATGTACCCGCCGCGCACCAGCGCAGCCAAAGGAACAACCGATTGCCTTGCTGATAGGATTGCCGTTCGGCTTTCTCTTATTCCCAATGGCATCTATCTTAAATCAATATTTATTTTTTCCTGAGAAGCAAAAATGGATCATTCATCTGTTTTTTACTATCCTGATGTCGATGTTCTCCCTTGCTTTCCTTCCCAAGGAGCTCATCACGTCTCCAGCAAGCCCGGCTGGCACCTCAAGGATTCCCATCCAGGACCCGTCCTTTCCCCATTCTTCCCGAACGAGGTAGCCACTCTTCACTATGTCACCGTAAACCTTTCCGTATGCATCTCCGGTGAGCTTGACAGCGAGTTTTGTCTTTTCAAATTTAAGCGGAAGAATTGGCTTTAATGCCTTGAGAACGACCTGAAGCTGTTCCCCCGCACTTTTAAATGGGTCTATATGCACCTTCGCTTCATCCATGGCCTGGGAAATCCTTGCCGGAGGATGTGGGGCATTAGTTTGCGGGTTTATAGATTCCCTGGCAATTATCTCTATGATCTGCCTGCGTCTCTTTTCAAGCATCTGGTGGCGCTGTTCGGTTGTAAGCTGGATCTGCCCCCTTTTCACTATTTCTATGGCAATTTGGGCAACGTCTGTTGTCTTAAAAACCTCCCTTAGGGATTCGTCTCCAGCCTTATCACCCCTCTTGGCGTCCTTGTATATTTCATCCAGAGCCAGGTCGTTCTGCAGGTCTATCTTGCCTTCCTTAATGCGTTCCGTAGCATCCGGATCCACCAGGATTTCAAATCTATGCCCATGGGACTCAAGTCTAGCCACCACAGCATCCTCAAGCTGCACCATAACAGGTTGCAATTACTAGAACGTATAAAATTTTAACACAACGAGCGAGAAACCCTAAAAATATAGGGGAAGTAGAAGTCCCGCCCTTAGGGCGGGGTAGTTCACTCGGAAGCTTGTGGCTACTGCGCCACCTTTTCAACTTCCTCTTTTGAATAAATGTGGAACTTGCTTCCCTCAACAATTGTGGCTACTTCTGGGTTTCTAAAGTCAGTACTGTCTTCATTTGCAGACTTAAGCGCCTTTATGCCAAGCATTACAGCTTCCTTTTCAGACAGGTCCTCCTTGTATTCCTTTTCAAGGAACTGAGTGACCTGGTCCCTGAGGGCGCCAATTGCGACTGCCTTATATTCATTTATGGTGCCAGCCGGATCACAGTCGAAGAGCCTCGGGCCTATGCTGTCCGTACCAGCAAATATCATTGCAACACCATAGGGCCTTACCCCTCCGTACTGTGTATATTGCTGCATCTGATCAGCTACTCTCTTGACCAAATTTTCTATGTTTACCAGGGAACCGTATGTTATCTTTTCCTGCTGGGCAGCTATCCTGGCAAAATCCACGAGAACTCTAGCATCGGCAACAAGGCCAGAAGTAACCGTGGCCACGTAATCATCAATTAGTTGGATCTTTTCCATTGAGTTCTGCTCAACAAGCCTGCTCCTGACCTTTTTGTCTGAAATTAGGGCGACTCCCTTCTTGAATCTGATTCCCAGTGCGGTAGATCCTTTCTTTACAGCTTCTCTCGCATATTCAACCTGAAAGAGCCTGCCATCAGGAGAAAAAACTGTGATTGCTCTGTCATAAGCCATTTGACCTTGCTGCATTTAGTTCACCTTTCCTCTCCATAGGTACATGGACTATAAATGTTTTCTGAGATTGCTCGATATTCTCAAAATACCTCAATGCGACGGGCAAAAACCCAAACAATACAAGGGTTGACTTACCGAAGGTTAAGCAGGGTTATCCACTTCGTTTGCTGTTTTTCTCCCTATGCTAAAATATTCTTATCATATTCATGTTCAGTGGACTTCAAGAAAATTGCTCAAGAATACCTTATTTTTGACAACCACTTCCATCTTAGGCCATCTGGAAGGTTCCTGGATGCTGTGAAAATGTTCCGCCAATCCGGGGGAAAGGCTTTGAACCTGACAAACATTTCAGATTATTCCCGCGGAGCAAACGGATATTACGAAAAAACCTATGAGGAAACATTGAGAATGGCCAAAATGATCAGAAGCCAAACTGGAGTAAAGTGTGCAGTAACGCTTGGGCCATACCCTCTGGATTTTTTCTTTTTCCAGGAGAGTGGAGCCGATCCTGCTGCTGAGATGTCGAAGGGGCTAAGCCTCGCAGCGAAGATCATTGAACAGGGGAACGCAAGTGCCATAGGTGAGGTCGGGAGGCCACACTTTCCAAACGATATGGCCCCAGTATTCAATGAATTCCTGTGTGAGGTATTTTCGATTGCATCGGACATAAATTGCCCGGTGATTCTCCACACCGAGGACCTCACAGAAGAAACTGTGCTGGAGCTTGAGTCACTTGCAATGCGGGAAAACCTGAACCCGGAGCTGTTGATAAAACATCATGCCATGCCGGCAAACCTCGCCCATAACAGCAAGATGAGGTTCTCCATTCCTGCATCAAGATCGATGGTCAGAGATGCTCTCAAGTACAGTTATAACTTTTTCTTGGAAACAGACTACGTTGATGATCCTTCAAAGGGATGGAAAGTATTGCCGCCAGATTCAGTGCCAAAGAGGGCTGAGATGATAGCCCAGACAAGATCTGACTGGGAAAGAATATTTTCATCGGTATTTCTTGACCTTCCAACAAAATACTTCGGCAA
Source organism: Thermoplasmataceae archaeon (assembly GCA_038883835.1). Classification (GTDB taxonomy): domain Archaea; phylum Thermoplasmatota; class Thermoplasmata; order Thermoplasmatales; family Thermoplasmataceae; genus UBA447. Next base: position 6,585 of record JAVZLI010000002.1, on the reverse strand, counting down.
TTTGCTCAGCATCTCTTAAATATGAGTGGGGGATTTTATGATATGACCTTCACCCCAGCACAAATAGACAAGATCTCTGAGGAACTAAGATCACACATAAGGGGTGAGGTTAAATCCAAGAAAATAAGAAAACTTGAGCCACGCTTCTATGACAATTTGAATGCTGCTCTTTCCGCACTAAGGGAAGAGGCTGATCATCTTCTTAAGAAGGGGGACATAACAAATTACATCAAGGTTAAGGATCGGGTAGACGAAATAGAACGTGATTTTAGGGCTCTATTTCAGAGGAGATTTGAGAAAATAGCCTCACTTTCCATTTATGATCTAGATTCTGAACTTATGTCATCTCTAACGCCAGAGGAGAAGGACTTCATAACAAAACTCCACAACCTCATGATAGACCAGTACAACCTGCTATTGAAAAAGTATCCGAGCTCCAACACTGCTGCCGCCACAACAGAAATGAAAACGGAACAAGCAACTGAAGCTCCAGGAAAAACTGATGTTACAATTGAGGATAATCAGGCTGAGGAAATACCAACCAGGGAGAATGCGATAAAGCCGCCAGAGAGCGAGTATATTTTGGTAAGGATAATAGGAGACCAGCCACCGATAGCTCAGCCTGACCGGGATTATTTCCTGCATGACCAAGATGTGCTTTACCTTGAAAAAAAATTTGCTGAGCTGCTTATCAGGAGAAATGCAGCAAAAAAAATAGAAATTGGGTAGGGGTTTAGCCCTACTTTCTGTTTCTTCTCAGTGCAAAGGCTGTACCAACGATTGCAGCAACGATAACTATCCCAACCACTTTGTAGGTAATGGAACTGCCAGTTAATGGAGATACTGGCGAGAGGCTTGTGTCAGATATTACTATCGTATGGTTGGAGAAGTGTGGTATGCTCACAATCACCAGATATCCTCCAGTCACGTTGACAACGGCGTAAACAGCATTCGTTGATGTTGTGACATTCAGAGTTCCATTCAATGAGGAAACGGTAGCTGATTTGCCATCAAAGTACACATAGAGCTTTCCCGTGGAGCTTACAAACGAGCTGTTTACGAAGAAGACAATGTGTGTCCCTGCATGTTCAGTAGATGAGACCTGCACAGTGACCTTGCCGGAAGTCACATTTGTGACTGCGACATGCAGCGAGTTGTTGTAGAGGAGTGTGTAGTTGAATGGTGCCCCAGACTCATAGCTTATGGATACTTCCCCACCGATCTTGCCATGAAGTATAGCGTTCTGTATGCTGCCAAAGTCCTTGAGATCTTCGCCCTGTAGACCTGGTGGAGATACAAAGTTAACTAAAGCAAGGTGTTTGCTGCTGACAGTTATTGTTTTTTTATCGCTGTTGTAGGTTGCGTTCCCGTGCACAGAGAGGAATGCCCTTACCCCGTCACCGTAGATGACAAAATTCGTGTTCCCTGCAGAGGTCTCGTGATCGGTATCCAGAACATCATTCTGCTGAACTGATGAATTTGTGCTTATCATTGTGGAGTTGAGTTCAAGATTCTGCACACTCGTTGCGCTGAACTCCGTCACGTTGAGGTACGGAGATAGTGTTAGGTTGAGTGTGCCATTGTCTACGACAAGGGCAAAGTTCATCGCTGGGTTATTGTGGAAAGTGTAGACAAAGGTCTTGTTGGCATAGTAGAATATGGAACCTCTGAGAATCACGTGGTCCAGAAGGAAGGACGGGAAATCTTCCTGTGATCCTATTGTACCGTTGCCGGACACGTTGATGCTAGTAAATATTGTCATTGGGGTTGTTCCGTTCCTCGAGTAGCTTGATACCTCGCCGGTGGCACTGTCAAATTTGAAGTTCACGAATTTTCCTGTTACCATCTGAGTGGTAGCATTGTAACTGAATTTATCCTGGTGTTCATGTTCTTTCTCATATTTCTGGAGAAGGGCTTCAATGCTGCCGTGGCTTACGAAGCCGGCAACAAGCACATGCTTTGTTGTGAAGAAGCTCGAAACTCCTGAGCTTGTTGCATATGTGTCACTCAGTGTGCTGTTCCCATTGCTCAGTGTTACTTCTCCATTAGTGAAGAAATAGCCCGTGAATGCTGGATTTGTTATAGTGTATACAGACCACGTGGCACCAGAAAATCCCTGTATGATGCTGCTGCCATCCTGGCTGCTCAGATTCATGCTGGATCTGACGTAGGTCAGTGATAGTGTGCCATTTACACTTGCCCTTATTGTGGGTTTCGGTACGGTACTGCTACCAGCTGTAAGAACCAGTAGCGTGCTTGAGTCTCCTGCTTTAGTCAGAGTCATGTTCGCCGTGTTCACGAATGTAGACTCATCTGTCTGCATGTTCCCAAGGGCACTTGAAAGATTAGTGCCTGTTGAGGTCATGGAATACACAAATAGCTGGCTTATCTCATCAGAAACATATGTTATGTTGCTGATAGATCCGTTTGTGTCCGTGGCAAATGAATAATGCCCCAGACTTACTGTGTTCTGGCCCTGGATACTGGAACCCTGGCCATCATCAGCCAAGCTCACAGCTCCTGTAAGCATAACCAGAACTAAACCCATAGCTGCTGCTATTTTAACGTTCATGTTGTTTGGATTGGAATCCGTATATAAAAGTATCTTGGTACAAATTAAACAGCCATGTTCAAGCGAGATAGATATTTCCCAATTCGTTTGCGCAGGTATGTATTTTTTATACCAAAAAACTTTAATATAGTTAGTATTGAGCAATGGGAAAAGCCTGAGGACAGCTGACGCCAGTATGGTGAGGAAAGTCCCCTCTCCTTGGCAGGGCCGTGCCTGCATAAGCAGGCGTCCCGAGAGGGAAGGCAACGGCACGAGAAATCTACGGATCGGGTCAATAGGGTGATGATAAATCTGACGTTCCCCGCTTTCCGATGGGAAGCCGACCACGGTAGAGCAAGTCTAAACAGATCCTGTGAGTCTGCCACGAGGATCGGGTAAGACGCATCAGTCGAATGCTGTCAGCCGAAAGGTGAACAGAAAGGGGCTTACTCCAGGCATTTCCCAAAACTACATGCATTAATATTGAGGTTTTCTTGAGATGCATCTTTTAATTTCTTCTTATAACGGCCATCCTATGCCACCCTATGGGCTTCTTTACCCTGATTCACACCAATGTCCTGAAGCCTATGCCATTTTCTGTAAGTTAAACCCATTGTTTCCAGGCATAAGTCCAATGCCATAGTCTCCCTTACTGGCATGCAAAACAGAAATTCCATATGTTAATTGAGCGTGCCATAAGACCTGGGACTAACCTCCCCGCTGGCAAAATAATCCAGGGAACGAATGCATATGCCAGCAACTAAGGATTCAGAATGTGGGTAGAGATTCATGTCGCAACGCTAATACAGGTTCAAAATCTGAACCTTGATCTCGGTATATATTATCGTTTCGTATAACATTCGGGATGAACGGTATTCCAAATGTTGATATCTGGAATTTTGATCCGCATTCCTTGTTAATGCAGGTTCTCGTTATCTCAGCTCAATCACAGGCTCCACCCGGCTATTCTTCTCAACTTGGGCTGGATGTGATATTTGTCATTATTATACTAATAGTCACGAGAAGGCTGTACAGGGGTATAAATGGCACCAGGTTCAGTTACGCTCGTGTGCTCAGGCTTCCTGTGATTTATGGCATCCTCACAATTTTTTACTCGCTCCTGCTTCCCACCCAGTACATTATCTACTCCTTGATTCTCATTGCTATGGGTACAGCCCTAGGTGTCCTGTTTGGGTCATCGGTAAAATTCTTCACGCGGAACCAGCAGGTATTCTATAGGCGATCTCCGGTAATAATGTCAGTCTGGCTGGCTGCTTTCATCGCTAGAATATCGGTAGATTTTGCCTTTCCAAATAATCAAATTGCGATCCTCGTTGTGACCCTTCTTCTTTCCGTCACCACTGGTATCATCATTGGGGAGGCGTTTCATCTGATAACGCAGTACAGAAGAATGAATGAATCGGGCGATTCCCCTCTGATCCAGGATCAAAACTCCTGATCCACATTATCAACTGCGTAATTATTTAAATCTATGTCCGTTACTCTGGTGATTGCAATGGCGGATAAGGGCTGCGAAGTAGCTGGCTGCAAGAACGAAAGCTTCAAGACCGTTCCGGCCGAATTAGCCAAGAAAGTCTTTTCATTTGATGATAATAAAACAAAGATACATTTATGCAAGGAACACTACAAAGAGTACAAGAAAAAGACTAAAGAAGAAAGAAAGATTGGAAGAATGGACTGGGTTTGATTGGAAAAAGGCTCAAAGATTCCTATATCCGTTGTTATTACAGTTCGAAACGAAGCTGCAAACATCAGAGACCTTCTTGAATCCCTCTCAAAGCAGGATGGGCCCTTTGAACTGGTAGCTGTAGATTCTGACAGCGATGACGCCACGGGTGAAATAATTTTGTCATATGACTCCATTTTCCCCGTAAATTACCTAAGAAAAAGGTGCTCAAGAGGCGAGGGCAGGAATCTAGGAGTCCAGGCAGCAAGGTTCGATTATATTGTCTTCCTCGATGGGGATTCTGTTTGCGCTGAGAATCTCCTGAATTCGTACAGAAAGCATTTTTCCGCTGGATTTGAGCTCATAGCTGGCGTGAACAGGCCAACTGGAAAGAGCCAGTTTGCCTCACTGCAGAGGGTGAAGCTGGTTGTCAACGGGTTTGAGATAACTTCGCCATCGTCCAATCTTGCCTATACAAAGGCTCTCTTCAACAGGCTTGGCGGTTTCGACCCCTCATTCGTTACAGCGGAAGATATAGATCTGAATTTCAGGGCTGTTATTGGAAATGCAAGATGGGTTTACTGCGAAGATTGCGTTGCATTCGTTAAGACAAGAAGCACATACCGTTCGTTCTTAAGACAGGCTTTTTGGAATGGGTACGGGCGCGCCCAACTCCGGCTCAAGCACTGGGAACATTGGACTCTGGTTAAGAGAGCCGGCTTCGGCGGAAGATCAATGTTGCTGCAAAACGCCTTCAGGCTTTTCATGGGAAGCCTTGGTTACATGTATGCCCTCATTAGATCAGGAAAATACCCATTCAGCCAGGCATGACCATTGGTTTCCAGTTCCGCTTTGAAAGCATTATATTGAAAGCACCAATTTACTAACCCTCATGGTTTCAGGAGATTCGACATACCGTGGCATACGCCTCTCAGAGATCAGGGTTTTTCTGAAACTTTATCCGGTCTTCAGGCGATACATGAAGGACAGGGAGAAGACCAGAAAGGAGCCTGAACCCACATGGGACTATTACAGGGAAAGGAATGGCATGATAGCTGTAAAGACTTTCATGAGTCTAGGCCCAACCTTCATAAAGCTTGGCCAGGTACTCTCAGCAAGGCCAGACCTGCTTCCAAGGGAATATATAGCATCATTCGAGAAGCTCCAGGATGAAGTGCCGCCTGCCCCATTTGAACAGGTAGAGCCTATACTAAGAAGGAATCTTGGGGATATCGATGCTGTTTTCGAATCTTTTGACAAAAACGCAATCTCAGGAGCCTCACTCGGGCAGGTATACAGGGCAGTTTACAGAGGAAGGCATGTTGCGGTCAAGGTTAACAGGCCAAACATTGAGAATGTTTTGAAAAGGGATTTGATTGTAGTTGACCGCCTCCTCAGGTTGGCGAAGGGAAGAGTGGAAAATTTTCTATACATAAGCGTAAGCAACGTTGTAAATGATTTCAAGTCCAGGATTTTTGATGAAATAGATTACAGGAAGGAAGCCGCAAATGCAGATCGCATCAGAAACAACATAAGGGGGCGTGACCGGGCCATTGTTCCTGAGGTTATTCGGGAAATATCGTCCAAGGAGGTATTAACCTTGGAATACGTGAACGGAACGAAGATCACAAATATAGAGGAACTTAAGAGGAAGGGCATCGATACGAAGGAGTTGGCATGGAACCTTGACCTTCTCTTTATGAGAATGCTTCTGAGGGATGATATTTTCCATGCAGATCCACATCCCGGGAACATATCGGTCGCAGATGACGGAACTCTAATCCTCTATGATTTTGGAATGATCGGGTCACTTGATCGTGAGACGAGGTTCAAGCTTCTCAGCCTCTACGATGGCTTGGTCAATACTGACCCGGATGCCATAATTGATGCTCTTGTCTCCCTGCGCGCCCTCTCTCCCGTGGCAAACAGAGCCATAATAAGAAGAAGCATGGAGATGCTGATCGCCAGCATGGAAGGAAAGAACCCTGAGGAATCGGAGATCAGGGAGCTTCTGGACATAGCCAATGGTGTGATATTTGAGTTTCCCTTCAGGCTCCCCAGAGCGCTTGTTCTCTACATGCGCATGTCTTCCCTGCTGGAAGGGGTATGCCTGAGGCTTGATCCGGATTTCAAATTTGTGAAGATACTGAGGCAACTTCTTTATCAGGAAGGGCTTCTCGATGAACTTTACCGCCAGCAACTGGGAAACTTCGTGAGGAAGTCAGTTGTGGCCATAGAAAAAGGTTTGGACGCCCTACCACTCTTAAAAAGACGGCTAGAAGAGGAGAATCATACAGAGAGAAAGATCGATAGAACCATTCCAGCTTCAATATTCCTGGCCGCAATT
>JAVZLI010000001.1:15320-18197 GCA_038883835.1 Thermoplasmataceae archaeon | reverse complement strand
TATAGAAAAATTTACAGCTGTAAAGAAGCAACTGCGGCACTGGCCCCGGCGCATTAAAGTATAGTGGTTGGCACCCCTAATCCCTGTTCAGGTTATCGGCAACATATTCATAGTGAGTTAACATGCCATGGAGAATGGAAGTTCTCCTGAGCCTGAAGGACATACATCTAGAATACCAATCTAGCAAGAAGCCACTGGTCGCAATTGATAACATAACATTCAGCGTCATGCGCAATGAATTCGTTTCAATCATAGGCCCTTCAGGATCTGGAAAGTCAAGCCTTATACGTATCATTCTTGGGCTTCAAAAGCCAACCAGCGGCACTCTTCTTATAAACGGAAAGAAACCAGAGGACTCGGATGCAAGGATTTCTGTAGTATTCCAGAATCCGGCCCTCTTTCCGTGGCTAACAGTGCAGAGGAACGTCGAAATACCTCTGGAACCTATAATTCCTGATCGTGAGGAGAGAAAACGGCGATCTTTGCAGTTCATAAAGATGGTTGGCATTGATGGGTTCGAAAACGCTTACCCGGCAGAACTCTCAGGCGGCATGAAGCAGCGCGTGTCCATTGCTAGGGCCCTTGCGACCGGTCCAGATCTTTTGCTGCTCGATGAGCCTTTTGTTGGGCTGGATGTCTTCTCGGCGCAGGCCCTGAGGGAGGAGCTGCTTGATCTGTGGATGTCCCCTGACATCCCACCCCATACTGTTCTCTTGGTTACTCACAATGTGGACGAAGCAGTGCAGCTAAGCGACAGAATTGTGATCCTCAGCAGAAGGCCAAGCAGAGTAATCGGGATAGCAAACATTGACCTGCCACGCCCAAGGAACACAAGGTCGGATGAGTTCTACAAAACAGTTGATGAGGTAGTGAGCACAATGTCACCCTGATCATGCTATTACACTCAGGGAGATCAGGGCGTTTATGAAGAATTGAATTGCGAAAGCCGCCACAAGAAGCCCAAAGATCCTCGTCAATGCTTTCATGACCTTTTCACCAAGCAGCCTGGATATGGAACCGGCATAGATGAAAAAAAGGTAAATTATCACCATGAGCGCGATTACGCTAACTATCACGGAAATTTCCTCAAAGAGTGCCCCCTTCATGAGGATTATTACGAGAGAAATTGCTCCTGGTCCTGCTATAAAAGGGGTGGCGAAAGGGACGATCCCTATGTCGGTGTCCAGCGCGTTTCCACCCATAGATTTTGGCCTGTCACCTTCCCTGACCATCTCAATTCCCATAATGAGCAGAATGGTTCCGCCTGCTATCTCTAGGGCCTCTATTGATATTCCGAAATAGAAGAGGATGTAGCTGCCGATCACTGCAAAGAGAATGAGAATTGACCCCCCATACAGCGTGGCGTCTACAGTTATTCTCCTCTGCGACTTCTTGTCAAGCGAACCTGCCATGGCAACGAACAGTACAAGGGAACCAAACGGATCAATGACTACGAATAGCTTTACAAAAATACTCAAAAATTCAAGCAATGCTGACATTCTTGAAACAGTCATAACCTGTTGGTATTTAAAGTAAAATGGGACACATCCAGACAACCCTTCAAAGTGCTGCCCTGTCAGGCATGGCATCTTCCATGCACCATGCCAGAATCATTTCCTGAGGCAATTGCAAAGAATTTTCAAAAATGGCTTGGCAACATGGCCACTGATGGCGCGTTCATCTACATTTTGCTTAAAAAACCCAGAGCTGGCCTGCACTGGACCCATGATGCCGGTCGTATAGGCAAGAATATTCCCGGAATATTCATGGGATCGTTTGAAAACTGGTACTAGATCTGAATGAGAATATTTTAATTGAAGCGTCAGATTTGTCTGTGATGAAGATCATCATACTCGGCGTTGATGGCTACATTGGATGGCCCCTAGCCCTCCGTGAGATTAAAAAGGGCAACAGCGTAGTAGGGATAGACAATTTTTTCACAAGGAGGCGTGTGAAGGAGGTGCATTCTGATTCCATCACTCCATTGCCGGGATTCGGGGAGAGGAACAAAAAACTTTTCAAGAGATTTGGCACTAGAATAGGTTTTTACAGGGGGGACGTGAGCAATCCAAAATTCCTCTTTGATGTTATCAGGAAAGAGAAACCGGATGCAATAGTACATCTTGCCGAACAGAGATCGGCCCCATACTCAATGCTGGGGCTTAAGCAAGCAACAGACACAATGGTAAAGAATATTGTGAGCACCCTAAACCTCGCCTATGCAGTCAAGGAGTTGGTTCCTGAAGCCCACATCCTAAAACTCGGGACCATGGGTGAGTACGGAACTCCGAATATAGACATACCTGAAGGGTTCTTTGAGGTGGAATACCATGGGCGCAAGGATGTATTGCCGTTTCCAAAACAGGCAGGTTCATGGTACCACTGGACCAAGGTGCACGACTCCAACAATCTGATGTTTGCCAACAGGCTCTGGAAAACAAAGATCACAGATGTCATGCAGGGTGTGGTATACGGCACCAGAACCAATGAGATCAGCGATAGCGGCCTTTATACGCGATTCGACATAGATGAGGTATGGGGCACTGCGCTCAACAGGTTCTGCGCTCAGGCTGTTGTTGGATTGCCCCTAACCCCCTACGGAAAGGGAGGGCAAACCAGGGGCTTTCTGTCCCTGGAGGACAGCATAACGTGCCTTGACCTCGCGCTTGAAAATCCGCCGCAGGAAGGCGAGTACAGGGTATTCAACCAGTTCGATGAGCATTACAGCGTGATACAGCTGGCTAGGATGGTGAAAAACATCTATGAAAGCACATATGGCGGGAACGTGGAAATAGCCAACACGCCCAACCCCAGGGTTGAGATGGAAGACCATTATTACAATCCGGAACATTCCAAGCTTGCAAAGCTGGGGTACAG
>JAVZLI010000001.1:0-15310 GCA_038883835.1 Thermoplasmataceae archaeon | reverse complement strand
GATCCAGGTCACTTGAAGATGAGATACGGATTATCCTTCAGGATCTCACTGTTTTCAAAAGCAGGATAGAGGGGCTGAGGGATGTAATAAACCCGAGGACCTTTTGGGTCAAGAGTTCCGCGAAGATATAGCCTTGGCCGCGTAATTTAGTGATCTCTTGAGAATATCACAATACTCCTCCGCTTTGCCAACACTTATCCACATGTCCCGGTCAACAATTACAGCATCAGTTTCCCTGCCATCCAAGATGGCTCTTTTTATTGAGGGCGTAAGCTCAACCTCATTTTCCGCCCTTGTCTTCAGGTCCTCAATAACAGCTGGACCTAGTATGTAAATCGCTGCCAGGGCAAGGTTTGATTTTGGCCTCGCGGGCTTTTCCTCTACGTCATCAACAATTATATGCGCCTCCGTCCTTCTGGCAACTGCAACACCATACCTGGATGGGTTGTCAACCTCCATAAGCACCAGCCGGTTTTCACTTCTACCGCTCATGAAACCAGGAAGAAAGCCTGCAAGGTTCAGAAGCATGCCATCACCCGCAAGAAGGAGAAACCTCTCGCCATTCACAAAATCAGAAGCGCACCTGACTGCATCCCCAAACCCATGCTGGCCCTTCTGGTATATAATATGAACCTTGGGAAACTCCTTGCTGATGTAATAAGGCGTCATCTGATCATCATGGGCTAGAACCACAGCCACATCATCTATTCCAGACAAGAGGAGATTGTTGATAATCCTGTCTAATATTGGCCGCAGGATAATCCTTCCACCTTCTGAGTCGTATATAGGAAGCATCTCTTTCCTGATCTTACCGTCCAGGCCAGACCTGGTCCCCTTTCCTGCAGCAGTTATGACCGCCTTCACGTTCTGTGATTGTATGCTGGCGTTATTAATTTTCTTTGCAATGCAAAATGTGTATCAAACGGAAAGAATATATGATTTCCTGGTGATTCAGTAGCTGTGAACACTCCCCAGCCACGTTTTTTTACCATGGACGATTTTGATCTTGGCGGCAAGACGGTATATCTCAGGCTCGACATAAACTCCCCGGTTAACCCGATCACAGGTGAAATAACTGATCAGACCAGGTTTCTTTCCCACCTGGAAACTATCAGGGACCTGAGGTCTTCAAAGGTCGTCATGGTAGCACACCAGAGCAGGCCTGGAAAATCAGATTTCACGTCACTGAGGAAGCATGCTATTCTAATGGAGAGATTGACAGGGCGCCCGGTTGAATTCGTTGACTCGCTGTTTGGATCTCAGGTGGACAAGGCTGTCTCCAGGATGGAGCCAGGTGATATCCTTATGCTTGAGAACAGCAGGTTCTATTCTGAGGAGGTTGACGTTGACCCATCGGATATTGAGGTGATGGAATCCACAAACCTTGTGAAATCTCTCTCCAAACTCTTCGATTATTACATCATTGATGCATTTCCTGCAATTCACAGGGCCCAGACAACTCTGGTCGGCTTCCGGCGGCTGAAGCCAAACATCGCAGGGCGCCTTATTCAGCGTGAGGTCATAATGCTCGACAAATTTACCCAGGAGGATGATCGCCCAAAGATAGCCATTCTCGGAGGCGCGAAGATTGATGACAGCGTGCGTGTGTCATGGAATTTCCTTGAGAAAGGAATTGTGGACAGGATCCTGGCAGGGGGTGTTGTTGCTAATGCTTTCCTATGGGCACTTGGAAAGGATATAGGGAAGAGGAACAGGGAATTCATAATGAAGAACAACAAAAACTATGAGGACATAATAGAAAACTGCAGGAAAATACTAAAAAAACATGCAAGGAAGGTATTGCTCCCGTCTGATTTTGTCCTTAACCCATCGGGGCGGGTCATCGAGGAAGGGGACCAAGTTCCAGATAATGAGATACTTGCAGACATCGGTTTCCAAACAATATCCCAGTTCGCAGCGGAGATAGAGAAGGCGAGGGCAATTTTTCTTAACGGCCCCATGGGCATTTACGAGATAGAGGCTTATTCCGTAGGAACAAGGGAGGTCCTGGAGGCTGTATCCAGGTCACAGGGGCTGACCATTGCTGGTGGCGGCCATACGTTAGGCGCACTTGAAATGCTGGGCCTTGCGTCAAGGATTACCCATGCCTCTACCGGAGGCGGAGCCCTGATAAGCTATTTATCCGGTGAGCCAATGCCTGTCTTGCAGTCTCTGGAGGAAAGCATGAAACTCTTTGGAGGTAAACATGGCAGACAGTAATCAGAGTTTAAATTTACAGGAGGAAATGGAATACCTCAGATCAGCAATCAACACACTGGATAGCCAGATTAATGTTCTGGCGAGAGGCCTGGAGGAGCTAAGGAGAGCCCACGCAGTAATAAGGGAAGAAGCGCTGAAATCTTCTAGCGACATCAGAGCCAGCATTGGTGCAGGTGTTTTTGTTAACGTGGCCTTACAGCCAACCTCCAGGTTTCTTGTGCCAATTGGATCTGATCTATACCTTGAGCTTGCCAGAGACGATGCAGAGAAGAAACTCTCAGAAAATATGAACGATGTAGAGAACTCCCTGAACTTGGCAAGCCAGAGAAGGGCAGAAATTGCGGGCAGGTACCAGTCTCTCTTGGCACTTATTGAAGATCAGGCATTGCAGTCCCGGAAGGGCAGGCAGTAATGTTTGAGTCCCTCAGGAAAAGATTTGCAGGTCTTCTGTCATCCAAAGCTGAGGATGCCATAAGAAAGGATCAGCTGGAGGTTGAAATAAGGAATGCGCTGCTCGAGGCAGACGTTTCCTTTGAAACAGCAGACCGCATCATAAATGAACTTGATGATTTCATAACAAGATCAAAAAGGAAAGTTAGCAGATCAGATGTGATGAAGGCTCTCAGAGGAGCCGTCCTTAAAATACTGCAGGAGAATAACTCCGGTACTGACATACTTAAGGTTTCAAAGAAACCATACGTTATTTTGTTCCTTGGCATAAATGGCACTGGAAAGACAACCACGGTTGCAAAGCTTGCCCACCTTATGAAGGCCAGCGGGAAGAGGGTGGTCGTAGCCGCCGCCGACACATTCCGAGCTGGTGCCATCGAGCAAATAAAAGATTTGTGTGACCGCATTGGGGTAGAGGTCATTCGGCATAAATCGGGCAGCGATCCGGCCTCTGTGGCCTATGATGCAATTGATCATGCCATTGCGAGGAACATAGACTATGTCCTCATAGATTCAGCCGGGAGAATGCAGACAAACAAGAATCTCCTGGAGGAAATGAAAAAGATCAAACGTGTGGCAAAGCCCGACCTTACAATCCTTGTCCTTGACGCAATGATAGGGCAGGACGCCATCAATCAGGCCGGATCATTCCTCAAGGAGACGGATTTCGATGCTGTCATTGTTACCAAGCTTGATACAGATGCCCGCGGTGGGTTGGTCATTACCATCTCAAGCGATCTCCACAAACCCATCCTCTATGTTGGTACTGGCCAGGATATGGGCGATCTTATCCCATTCTCTCCAGATTGGTATATTTCCAAAATATTCCCGGATTAGGGCCGGCCCCCATGTTCATCATGGGAGACTGAATCTACGACTTGTGGTTTCCCCGCATCCATATTGAACTGGATTGGCCTTACAGTGGACTTCATTCCAATCCTCGTGCTGATATTGTCAATATTTTTTGACACTGAGCTTGAGAATTTCTGTATCTCAACAGACAGGCTGTAAAGGAATTTCTCCAGGTTCTCAATTTCTCCTGGCCTCTGGTTTTGTGCAGAAGCTGCTACCTCTCCTGTATGGTTCTCGTGAGTTTCCCTATTATGCGCCTGATCCGCTGAACTCTCATTTGCAGCGGGTACTGCTGAGATTTCCTTGTTGGCCCTCAGCTTCTGAACTAGGGAGGCATATACCATTGTTGAGAACCCTATGGCAATTACAGAGAGAACTATAGCCGCCACAGAAAGGACGTCCATAGTTTTACATATTCAGCCCCTTATTATTGTTTGCGCTTTCCTTGTCGGTGTGTCTTTGTTATACGGGAATATGGAAACAGTACCACTACCATGATTGCTGCAAGGCTGGCCAACAGGAAGGTGTATGCGTTCAGCGGCACCTCTGCTGCATCCTGGGATGGCCACGCACCATATAAGCGCATGAAGTTTAATTTAATCAGCCCAAACCAAGGTATTTGCCCGTACGCCACGCCAATTATTTGTGACGGGGATACAAGGCTAGGATCAATGCCCAGGCTCTGATCAGAATCTGCATATGCGTTCAGGGAACTGACATAATTATCGATCGTTGCGAGGTTATGATCCCCCATGGTGACGTATCCCGACTCGTTTCTGTATTGTTTTAGGAAAAATACAAAATTGCGGTGGGCGTATCCCATGTCATATATTATTACATAGGACGATGTCACCTTGATCCACGTCTGATTGCTGTACCCCTGCACAACAGGATTGCCATCAGACCATGTAAGGTAGAAGATTGCCCTGTGTATAACCGTGTTTCCAATATAGGGATCATGATAAAGTATCACGTTTCCGAATTCACCGTATGTCGAGTAATTCATGGTTCTGCCCTGCACATATGTGACCACAGACTTGAGAGGGTCAGCCTCCTTCTTAACGAATACGATATCCCCTGTGTTTATTACGCCCCATTGCCATGTGTCGGAGTGTTGCATGCTTCCGCTCTCAACGACAGAAAATGGAGGAAATATTCCATTGTAGATTGTAATCCCTGCAAAAGCCATAATCACTGCCAGAATTACTGCCACTGAAAGTGCAGTTGAGCGCATTCAAACCCTATTTAGATTGTGCATTAATACATACTGGTCATTTCAGGGAGGACATAATCCTTGAGACATCGCTAGCATTGAGATCTGTCACGATTAGAGGAATATTCTCGACCTCAGCTAGCTTGATCGCTAGGTCATCTATCCTGTCAGGCTGGATGTATACGACTGCTGCAGGTTTCAATGGGTGTACCCTTATGGCAATCATAGGGCTGCGGCCCATTTTTACCTCCGTAAAGAAGATGATTCTCTGGCTTGACCATCCATATAGCTTGCTGTACTCGGAGTATGAGAAGGAAAGTATCGCCTTTATTCCATCAACAATGGTATAGCCTCTTATGTATCTGTTGAGCCCCACATTGGAATAGTTGGTCCCGCTTATCATTCTTATTACTCTTTCAAGGGAAACATCGTGGTTGTAGTCGCTGATGTCGATCACTGCGTCAGAAGGCATCCCGCTGCTGTAGCGCCTGATGACCTGGCCGCCCCTTTTCATATCTATCTCGACAAGAGCATTTACTATCCTGCGGATTGACGAAACTCCTGGTGATTTTCTTCTGCCGGATTCGTAATCGCTTATGACTGAGGGTGAAATGGAGAGGTATTTTGCGAGATCAAGCTGAGAGACTTGGAACTCCTCACGCCATTTTTTTATTGTTTCTCCAGGATTCTCAGCGATTGTTATTTCTCCTGCAATTTTTTCATGAATGTCCATCATTTCAAGATGCGTCCTGTATATATAATGAATACGTCAATTGTCGGTATATTGCTACATGTAGATTCGGCAATAACCATCTGTGCAGAAAAAGCCCTGTATCTAGCGCAGGGCATGCTCTGCTGGTTTTATCAAAAGAAAATCACAAACGGAATTGTGGCAAAAAGCATTGCGGAAATTATATAATCATAGGTCCTGGGGTTTACCTTTGCCATAACTCCGGAAATGCCCTTCCATGCCAGATATACTACGCAAATTATGGAAAGCGCGCTGGCAACCACAAACGCAATGACGATCGAGGCAATTGAAACAGCAGGAAGATTAGCTGCTGATAGCAGTATCGGGAAAAAGGAAAGATCAGGGAAAATACTTACGGCCAGCACAGAGGAGAGAGAAGCCGATCCGGGGCTGCCTGAGTCAAAGCCCTCAAGGTAGCCTGAGGCGATGAAGTATATCCCTATTGCCGCGAGCAAGAAAGAAGAAACAATCTTGAGGTAAAGGGCAAAAGCCTGTACAAGATAAAGGCCGATAAAAACAGCCAGAAGCCCAATTGCTGTGGAGGTTCCGCCGTGAAGAAGGCCTATGGTTCCTGCTGTAGCCACTGTCCTGGTTGTTGTGTAGTTTCTCCTCTTGGATGCTGCAAAAAGGGGTACCCAGTGATCTGGTGCCAGCATATGCAAGGCAGCCAGAACTATAGAGACGCCTAGAAGCGCAAGGAAGAGTTGCACTGGGTTCTGTAGCTTCCAGGAATTATTAATTTATTGTTGAATTAGGGCTCCAGACAATTTCTCTATAGATGCAGGATATCCCATAATTATCGCCTGTCAGAGTGCCTTTTCAATCCCATGCCCATGTTGATGAACGTTTCTATGCAGCTTTTGTAAGCCCATTTGAAACATACAATGGAATTCGTCTTGCTTCGGTATGATCATTAAAATAATTCTTTCAGATAACCGCCAGAATCTTCAGATATTATGGAATACAAGTGGGTAGCCCTGAGCAACACTACAATAGGCACGCTGATGTCATCTATAGACACAAACATTGTGCTGATTGCGCTACCAACAATAGCCCGGGACCTAAAGGGAATGACAACCATTGATGTACTTTGGGTGATATTGGGATATCAGCTTGTAATTTCATCTGTTCTGGTGAATTTCGGCAGGCTTTCAGACATTTTTGGAAGGGTAAAACTTTATAATGCAGGTTTTGCGATATTTACATTGGGTTCGGCCCTGTGCAGCATTTCAGGCTCTGCAGCAGAGCTGATCGCCTTCAGGTTGATCCAGGCCACGGGTTCGGGTTTCCTTTTTTCAAACAGCGCTGCCATACTAACAGATGCATTCCCTGTAAATGAGAGGGGGCGGGCGCTGGGCATAAACCAGGTATC
Organism: Thermoplasmataceae archaeon; assembly: GCA_038883835.1. GTDB lineage: Archaea > Thermoplasmatota > Thermoplasmata > Thermoplasmatales > Thermoplasmataceae > UBA447. The sequence goes on along the minus strand of JAVZLI010000001.1, from coordinate 8,452 downwards.
CATAGTCGTAGGTTCTGTGACAGGCCTTATTCTGGGAGGTTTGCTAACGTCCTACATAGGCTGGAGATCCATATTCTGGGTGAATATTCCAATAGGCGGATTTGCGACAGCATGGGCTTACCTGAAACTTAGGGAGCTGTCCAGCAAAAACAACGGTGAGCGCCTTGACGTAATGGGAAATATTCTTTTCGCTGCAGCACTCGTGATAGCGCTGCTTGCCGTTACAATGCATGCCATTGCAGGGGCCGGCCTATTCATCACACTTGTCCTGCTTGCATGCTCGGCTGCCGTTTTTTACGCATTTGTCAGGATCGAACGCAGATCTCGCTTTCCAATGTTCGACTTTTCGCTCTTCCGCAACCCGTCATTCACGGCAGGCAATGAGGCGATATTCTTGAATTCCCTTTCCAGAGGGTCATTCACCCTTGTGATGGTTTTCTTCCTCCAGGGGCCCATAATGGGTTTGACTCCCCTTGAAGCAGGCATATTTTTGATTCCGCTTTCTGTTTCTCTCTCTGTAATGGGCCCGATCAGTGGGTACCTCTCAGATATATTTGGCCACAGGATTTTGGTGGTAGTAGGCCTAGCGGTATCAAGTGCTGGATTTCTGCTTATGACACGGCTTGGCGGGGCTGTGAGTGAAAAAGGTCTGCTTCTGCCCCTTATTCTGATTGGAGCGGGAATGGGCATTTTTGCATCCCCAAACCGATCTTCAATAATGAATTCCGTACCCCCAGGCCGGCGTGGAATAGCATCCGGTATCAGCACAACTCTTGTGAATACCGGAAACACATTGAGTATAGGTCTGGCGTTCAGCCTTATGTCACTCGCAACGCCACGGGAGGTTCTGGACAAAATATTTTCCGGTGAAACGACTCTTACGTCTGGTTTTGCTGTTGATAGCTTCTTAAATTCAGTGCATATTGTTTTTTATATATCAACAGCCCTGTTAGCTGTTTCAATTGTCATATATGTGCTTGAATATTACCTGGCAGTTAAAAGAGGACAGCATTCGCAGCAACAGGGATGAGTGTTGCCTATGATCTCTTCTAGGACAATATAATGGAATGGCAACTGGGTTCATATCAGTTCGTACGCAGGATATCTGTGCACTTCGTTTTTATAGAAAACCTCGCAACCTCTGCGACCCTTGACTTCAGTGAAACAATAATAATTTGTACTCCGCCCGATGGTTTCTATGCCTCTTGCATTATGCCATTCTGGGTTCTGGCAAGGTAACGCTAATATGTTAGGAGAAGTGATTAATTCCTTTATGATTTTAAATGAGGCGTTGCAAAACGTTGTGGACAGAAACCCATGGGTACCAGGCCTCCTCTTTATTGAAACCACAACTGCATGTGAATATGCCTGTCTTCACTGCAGGGCTGTTTCTCAGCCAGAGCCATCCCCCGATGACCTTAGCACGGATGAGTTAAAGGAAGTCCTAGACCAAATTTCTGGAATGGAACCATCCCAGCCCCATTTGATATTTACAGGTGGGAATCTCCTCCTAAGATCTGATATCCAAGAACTCATATCATATGCATCGGAATCAGGAATACCATTTTCGCTCAGCCCGGCTGCATCAGAGAGGCTAACGGAGGATTTCCTGTTATTTGCTAGGCAGAAGGGCGCCAGATCGGTGTCATTGAGCCTGGACGGCTCACAGGAAAGTACGCACGACAGATTTAGATCGATGGCAGGCAGTTACAGGCTTACTATTCAGCTGATCAGGCGAATAATTGAAGCAGGGCTGAAGCCACAGGTCAATACAACTGTACACAGAGGAAATGTGAGGGAACTCCCTGGTATTTTGAAACTCCTTCACGGCATAGGAGTAAATACATGGGAGTTGTTCTTTCTCATAAAAACAGGGAGAGGCGTATCTGTTGAAGATGTCACCCCATCTGAATACATGCAAACTATCAGATGGCTTTCTTGGATCAGGGGATACGGCATCAACATCAGAACCGTTGAGGGCCCACTGGTTCGTGTGATAGACCGCATTCCAGAAGAACCAAGCGAAACTGAGGGCAGCCTCCTGATGTATCTGAAAAATATGGCGCTTGATTTGCTTGGAAAACCACAAAATGCAGTTGGCGAAAAGCTACCGCATCACGAACAGGGCACGAAGTTCACAGGAACGCTTTTCATATCACATAACGGGGATGTTTACCCTTCTGGCCTGTTTAATTTTCCCCTTGGAAACGTAAGGCGAGAAAAGCTGGAAGGTGTAATATCCAGAAACGCCGAAATGCTTGACTTCAGGAATTACGGGAAGCTCAATGGCAAATGCGGTACCTGCGAATTTGGAAAGATATGCGGAGGTTCAAGGGCCAGGGCCTTTGCCTATTCAGGCGACCCCTATGGAAGTGACCCTCTGTGCACCTATATGCCCAAAATTGCTAGCATGGGGGCAGTGTGATGGCAACAATTGACTGTTCTATAAATACATCTATACCTGATGGTAGGAGCAGGAAATACTCCTTTGTTATGGCACTTGTAGCGATAATGTTCATTGCAACCGCTGTACTCAAAAGGAAAAAAATTGCGCATCGTATCGAGCATAATGTGGTGAGGCCCAATCACACTGATTTGGGTACGATCAAAACAGCAACAAAGCAAGAGAAAATCAAACCAAATCGGCTCTGATTGGTGATGCATTGCTCAAGCACTTTGGGACACAACAGGGCGCGACGTGCCTTAGTGGCAACATATTTTAATTCAACCAGCATTAATATATATGCACAGCGATGTCTGCTTTGTCCACCCACCTAGCATATACGATTTCAGAACCAGAGAACTCATTCCTGGTCCCATAAGCGACGTTGTGCCCTCCACGCCAATCTTTGAGATGTACCCGATAGGGTTTCTGAGCATGCTTTCCTATATTTCTGACAGAGGCTATAGTGGGCGAATAGCAAACATCGCTACTCGAATGATACTTTCTTCTAAATTTGATGCTAAAAAGTATATTTCAGGAATAGACGCTGATGTGTTCGGCATTGATCTCCACTGGCTGCCTCATGTTCATGGTGCAATGAACATGGCCAGGATAATCAGGGAGGCGAAACCCGATGCAAAGATCATAATGGGAGGTTTTTCCGCAAGCTATTTTTCAACAGAGATTATGAGCGAACATCCGGAGGTTGACTATGTCCTCAAGGGAGACTTTCAGGAATTCAGCCTGTTTAGGCTGCTTGAGGAGATTGGCGGCAGCAACAGGCTTGAAAATGTCCCTTCTCTTGTTTATCGTAGCGGCGCAGCCATAAAATCAAACCCCGCCTCTAGGGAGAACTCACCAGAAAATGTATTCCTTGACTACAGGCTGCTCTTGAAGAACGCCATCAGGTATCACGACATTGCTGGCCATCTTCCATATGCAGACTGGATTAACAACCCGGAGGCCGTTACGTTAATTGAGCATGGCTGCCAGTTTAACTGCTCATTCTGTGGCGGTTCAAACTTCGCCTACAGAAACAACTTTTTTGGCAAGTCGCCTGTGTACAGGGATCCTGCCAGAATCGCTGAAGAGATTGAGCTTGCGCAGGAAGTTCTTGGGGCCCCTGTCTTCATAGCTGGGGACCTGAACAACGCAGGAGAGAAATATTATGAAAGTTTTTTCGCAGAAGTCCGCAATAGGGGAATAGATATTCCGCTGCTCACTGAATATTTTGTCCCCCCATCCCGGGAATATTTCATCAGATTAGGAAAGGTATTTCCCGATTTCACCGCTGAGATATCGCCAGAGTCATCTTCAACTGAGATCAGGAGGTTCAATGGGCGTTTCTACACAAACGAACAACTTGAATCCAGTCTTTCCGCAGCACGTGAAGAAGGATGCAAGAAATTTGACGTTTATTTTACAATCGGAATAAGCCACCAGGGGCCTGAGGAACTGAGGAATGATATTAAATATGCAACCGAGCTGATGAGCAAGTATGCAGGTTCACGCATGAAGGTTTTCTCTTTCATGTCACCGCTCACACCTTTCATTGACCCAGGGTCGCTGATATACGAAAAACCTGAATTCTACGGTTTCCACATCACTGCCAGAACTCTCAGGGAGTACTATGATCTCCTTGACAAAGGCAAGTCCTGGGTTGATTTCCTCAATTACTTCACCGACTGGATGGATAAAGGCTCAATAGAGAGGTTGACCTACGAATCCGAGATTGAAATGATGAAGGCGAGAATCGATCTTGGCCTCATATCCAGGGAACGCGGGCAAAGAATCATCGATAACATCACACACTATCTTCGCAATGAGCCATATGAAGCAAGTACGCGAAAGGATAGCCATCTGTCATATCTCAACAAGGATATCGAGTGGTCAAGGAAACACAAGCTCACAGAAGACTCATTTCTAATATTCTGGTACAGGAATCTTAAGGTCATTGAGCGTAACCTTCTTAGAAAAGGGCAATAGGCAGTGGCCTTCTGGGCTGTTCAAACCAGTGGCAGCGCCATTTAAAAACTCCAGCATGGAGGGTTTTTTGATCAGCATGTGGAGATGTGGGCGCTTCGCCGGTTAGCTTAAATTGCAAATTATACAAGTAAACCTGTATAAGAAATAACATTTATTAGGCAAGCCTAAATAATGTTGCGTGCGCATCCGTGGATTAGGCATTTTTGCTACATTCGGGCCAGCATGGCTCGTGATGATGGCGGACATGGATGCGAGCAGCATAATTGGGGCTGCTGAAACTGGAGCATTGTATCATTACGATATGATCTGGTTTCTGGTTTTGCTCATCATGCCATTGTATTACATACAGGCGACCTCAGGAAGAATAGGGCTAGCTACGGGTTCAGGCCTTGGAGAAACCATAAGAGACAATTTTGGCAAGAAAATAGCCTTAGCAGCTACCCTCCCAATGGCCATAACAGACGTGATCACTTATGTTGCTGAATACCTTGGCATCGCCTTGGGGTTTGATATACTGGGGGTCCCTGCATACGTCAGCTTGCCGATCGTGTTTGTTGCCCATATTGCTGTGCTTTTGCGCGGCCAGTACCGTAATGCGGAAAGGATCATGCTTGGCGTTTCCTTTATCCTTATCGCTTCATTTGTTTTGGAGCTAACGTTTCGTGGCATTCTGCCAGATAGGATCTTTTATATAAGCACTGAAAGGAGCTATCTCTTCTTCTTAGCTGCAAACGCTGGAGCTGTGGTCATGCCATTCATGCTTTTTTTCCAGGCATCGGCGACAGCCAGAAAATTGCCAGGCAAGTCCAGTGATGCAAATAGCGTCAAGAAAACTTTCAGTAAAATAAGGAAAGAGACACTTGCCGGGGCTGTGACCACAGAAGCCCTAATGATAATAGTTGAAATGGTGGCTACAGGGACTCCAAATTATGGCGGGTTTGTATCTGCCAGGGATATAGCCCTATCACTGGACGGTGTGGCAGGCCCGCTATCTCCGTATGTGTTTGCTGTAGGTATAATAGCAGCTGGATTCCTCGCTCTGGTGATTGTATCCCTTGGAAGCGCATGGGGTGTGGTAGAGGCTGCGGGCCTTGGAGACTTTGGCGCTTATGTCCTTTATGTTGTAGAAAGCATACCTGCACTGGCCGCAGGCCTGCTAATACCAGAGGAAATGCTCCTGAACGCGGTGCTCTATGTCCTTGTGATATTTGTCTTTGCCCTGATAGGTCCAGGCATTCTTCTTGGCTTTATTGGCAGCAGCAGGAAAATTATGGGCAGGATGGCCATGAACCGGAGAGAAATGGCAGCTTATTCAGGAAGCCTAATCTTTGTAATAGCATGCGGCATTATTTATGTGGCCTCTTCGTTCCTGTGAATGGCATTTCTTATGCCCAGTTTATTCCACTCCGCGTGACTGCATTGAATCAACAATGGCAAGACGATGCTCCCTGAGGTTGGAGTTTCCTGAAATTGTGGACGATAAAGTGACTGCAGTATACTCTGGATCGATACGCCCCATCCCCAGTTTTGTTTACGTTTTGATTGGCGGAGCTGATTCCAGGAAATATAAAATCTCTGTGCTCGCAGCAATCATTCTGGTATTTCCTGCCCGATGTTGGCATAGGCGTCTCCTGGCAGAATATAAAAGGCTCAGATGGCGAATGTTGCGCGTCGGAGATGGTGATCGAGGTATGGCTGTGCACATTCGCTGAGGTTCCATAAAGTGAGTCCCGGGTCATCAGTAAGAGGGATCAGAGAACACACTCTCGCGATGGAGCGCCGCGGGAGAGATTCGAACTCCCGATCCACAAGGGAACCAGATCTCAAGTCTGGCGCCGTACCACTGGGCCACCGCGGCTTAAATTCACCAGGATAAGAACTATGTTACTAATTTATTTTATTGCTTGCGCTGGCCATGAAGCCTGAAGTGTTCTGTTATGTATCTCACCTTCAGATATATATGGCCAGGCTGGGGTAAAAGCATTCCCTGTGGTTATCTTCTCAGCCTGCCGTTTGAGCGTATGGATGGCCTGCTCTTTGATGATCCCTTGCGCCCCGTCCTCAACCCTCTGCCTTTGTAGCCTGCGGATGTAAGGCCACGGTAAACCCTTCCCGTGTTCTGTGGTTCGGCTATCCATGAAATCTTGGGATCGCTATTTATTTCAGGATGTGAAGGATCTGCCAGTATAACTTCATAGTACTTGTATTCCCCATCCTCGCCGGTATAATAGGAGTTGAGGACCTCCATGTTGGGGTACTTATCCGCCACCCTTTCTTCGGCAATCCACTGAATGCTCTTCTTTGGGGTGAGTTTAGAGTATGCCAGCCTGCGGGGCCTTCTGCCACCCATGATCTTGGGCCTGTTTCGTCCGCCCCTTCTGACACGGGCACGCACTACAATTATCCCGTTTTTTCTTCTATATCCAAGAGACCTTGCCCTGTCCAGTCTTGTTGGAAACTCTACCCTCTCTATTGCTGGACCGTTTCTCCAGGATATCATCCTCTGCTTCTGTAAAACGTATATATCTGAATGCTTCAGGCCTTTCCAAGCCTTTCTCACAAGACTATATGTGGACAATGTTTCTGACATCTCCAATGAACCTCTGTTTAACTTAAGTAAAGCAGTAGGTTAAAACTCTATAAATAGGTTATGAGGAATGGATGGCAGCTTTAATGACGTGAAATGAAAGACGGTACGATCCGCTGGAATTTGAGGAACCTTGCCGGGCTAGCATCTCACGTGGGAAAACAAGCGAAAGGATATTGCTTTGATATGTTTCAATCACCTTTTAATACGTTCATAGGCTCGGCCTATCACTCGGGGAAACTTTGTCCCTGCAATTTCATTACTCATTTTTCTATAGGTCTCCCGCAAAAAAATTAGATGGATCCAGCGCAATTTCCGGAAAATTTCTTCTGTTAACTTTATCATGCTTTCGTTCACGGGAATGAGGCAAATGCATCTATTAATAAGTCTGGCAGGATTCAGCAGGCATTGAAAGGGAACCCTTACAGGAAACGTTATATCGTTGTTGAGTCGTTTGAGCCGGACCCAGACTTCCGGGGGCTAGATTATATTTTGGCAAAGAATGGCAATGCAAAGAGAAAATTCACATCAGGGAGGTTTGCTGTTTATCTAACCAATCAGTTTCTCAGAGAAAATGTCACAGATACGATCAACAAGACCCAGAAATTCAGGACTCTTGTCACAAGCGGAACAATCAGGAAATGCAAGAAGACGATAGAGTCTCTTATGTCCGGGAACTCAGGACCTCCTTAAGATATCCATCTCCTTCTGGGTTAGATCTAATCTTTCAATAAGCTTCTTCTGTGATCCAGATTTGAAAAGCAGCTTGAAATACCAGAGATTTTCCAGAACCGATTCCTTTGGAGAATGCGTAATCCTTCCGAGTTTCCAGACAAGTGTTTTTCTCTGATCCCTGTTCTCCCTCATTCTTGACATCTTCATTATGTACCCGGGAAACTGGTACTTTACAAAATGCTCGTTCTTCTTTTCTATCTTCAGGCTGATGCCTGCAAGCATCTCCTCTGCATAGCCCTTGAATGCATAGTGCTGTTTCCTTGTAACAGCTCCAAGGAGAAGATCGCTCCTTGAGACGAGATCGTATGCACTCGCAAGATCCTCTGGATTTTCAGCCTCCATTGACAGATTTTCATCTATCCACATCATGTAATCTTCCGTCTCAAAATCCTTGTTAATAAGATGGAAGAGGAGGTCATCATAGCTCTTTCCCTTGAACGTTTCAACCATAATGTCAAAGATACCCGTCGGGGAATCCCTCTCGCCAACTGATTCTGTCTCTCTGCCAGTCCTTGAGGACATAAGTGAAATTGAATCATTCACTATCCCCCTTATGTCATCCCTATTCTTCTCTATAAGGAAATCAAGCATCCCCCTGTCAAACTTTAACTCCAGGGAATGTGCCACATTCTCTATTAGTGCGAGCATTTTTTCCCTGAAGACCCTGTAATCATGGTCGCCCTTTCTTCGAAACTGCCTTA